>JBBSBU010000128.1:0-1500 GCA_038250975.1 Minisyncoccia bacterium | reverse complement strand
GCTTATAGATACTTATAGTGTTGGCATTATAGGTATAGGGTTTACTTGATTTTAATCTGAAGTATTCAGTAATATATGGATATGTATATGCGTTAGCATCTGTAATTTGAGCATAAATTATATCTCCTTTGCTTCCGGACTTATAAAAGCTCCTCTCAAGATAATATTCGCTGCCTACGGGAGTTGGGTAGGAATCATTTGCGTTGATATAATCTAAAGTATTTGGAGAGTTGTAATATGTGAAGGGTACATTTATATTTATCCCAGCAAAGTAATTATATATTTGTGTTAATTGCTCTTCATCTGAGTTTGGATATACTATTGAACTATAATCGATATTTCTTATTGGAACATTATATTCAAAACTAAACTTGGAGCTCACTTCAGAAAAAGCTACTTTACTTTTAGTTGTGTAAGTTGTTGTAGAAGTTATAAGGTTTGCCGAATCGCTACTATTCAAAAATTCATCTTTTTGAACAATCTCAAAGGTTTTAGTATCAACTAACATTTGAACAACGATTTGTTCTTGTTTTGCTGATTCAACTCCAGGAATATATAAATAAGGATTTTCATTGTTGCAATATGAAGTATAGCTATACTGAATTTTAAAATAGGTTTTACCACTTATTGTTTGAATATCATAAATCTCAACATCATTTCCAAAATAATACTTTAAATACTCTTCAATAGGTCTATTTGCTTTAGGATAGGAAATAGTTTGATATTCTCTTTCATTTGTGAAGTCTGCATATGGTTTAAATTTAGATTTAACTGCAAAATTACCATATTCATATTGAACAGTTGAATCATCACTTTTTGAATAATGAGTTAAGTAATAGTTATCATCCTCATTATCTTGATCTTTTGAAATTGTTTTATAGTAGGAATTATTTAAATCAAAAAACTCGTAAGAGGTTAAAGAAGAGCTACTAGTACTACTTGTATAGTAATAATCTCCACCATAACCTAAATTGCATAATTCAGCAGCTGGGCCAACAAGTGTACTTATGTTAGTTAGTCTATAATTATATTCATTTATATCAGGCACAACTGCTGGATCTGGTTGAGGTAGATTTTGACCTGGTTTATCACTTCCAGGTTTATTATCTTTCTCTTTATTTTTATCAAGAATAGAACCATTATTATTTCTTACAATGTCGTTAAGTATTTGGTTCTGCTCATCTTTTGATATATCAACTTTTTTAGCTTTGGGATTATTGTTTACTAAAACTATACTAAGTGTAATTAAAGCTCCTAAAGTTAAACTTATAGCAGCAATTGATAAATATAAATTTCTTTTATTTGAAAAAAAGATTCTTAAGTTCATCATTACGCCTTCCATATTGTTTGTTTAATAGTTATTTACTTAAAAAGAATATACTTTCTTTAGGTTGAAGTAAACAGATTTTAACTACTTGAGCAAAGTTGTGAAAAAACGTATAATTCGAGCGCTACATTGGCCCTATCGTCTATCGGTTAGGACAACAGGTTTTCATCCTG
>JBBSBU010000127.1:0-1533 GCA_038250975.1 Minisyncoccia bacterium | reverse complement strand
TCATTTTTCCCAATTAAGTCTCCTCTCTTTGTCCTGCTTAATCTTGTTGTGATCGAGCAGCCACCTGATCACTTTTATCACTTTTTCTTCCGGAAAACTGATAAGCGTAACCATTTCTTCGGCGTCGGGGTTCTTTTCCGACAGAATACTTTTTATCTCCCCGAGGATAATATCAAATTCATACTTGCTAAGGTCCAGTTCATTTCTTTCGGGATGTTCATAAATACTGTAAACTATTGATTAACAAATAGTTAAATCTCATTAACTTTAAGAAAAAACCCCGAAAAAGCTCGTTACAGCTAAAAATCGGGTAATTTTCTTAAAAACTAGGTCTCAGAAAGTAAGTTGAATAAGTCAATATTAAGATAAATGACCTCTTTCCCGATTTTCTTTGGAACCATAATGCCTAATTTCTCTAATTGTCCTAAATATTTCTTTGCAGTATTGATACTCTTTATGTCTTGACTAAGTAATTTCTTCGGGCTTATATATGGTTGTTCAAATATCTTCTCTATTGTCTCTTTTCGGATATGCGGCAGTTTTAAGTTAACTAATTCGTATGTCTTTTGAAATAAGTTGTCAATATCATTTATTTTTTTCAAAGTATAGATTGATGTTTCC
Organism: Minisyncoccia bacterium; assembly: GCA_038250975.1. GTDB lineage: Bacteria > Patescibacteriota > Minisyncoccia > Phycocordibacterales > UBA9973 > UBA8515. Next base: position 912 of record JBBSBU010000127.1, on the reverse strand, counting down.
TCAACAGCTTTAAGCATATAGAGGATCCATCCTTTCCAGTTTTTTAAAGTAGTCACACTATTAAGAAAAAAATAGTAATCGTCCTTGTTCTCTATGATATATGCACTCAGGTAAAGAATAGGCACATCTAACAGGTTTTTCCGGATCATCAGAAGAATGCTCAATATTCTTCCGGTTCGTCCATTGCCATCTCTAAAGGGGTGTATTGCTTCAAATTGATAGTGAGAAACTGCAAGTTTTATTAAAGGGTCGTATGAATATTTTTGATCATCATTTAAGTAGTCAATAAGATTCTCTAGTTTTTCTTCAACCACTTTTTCTCCTCTTGGAGGTGTGTAAACGACTGTACCTCCTAAAGTACCACTGCCTCTTTTCTTAATGGCAGTCTCCGTTTGGGGTGGACGAATCCCATCTTGTACTTCTTTGATTTCCTGGTATATATTTATCATCAAATCCATACTGAATCTACCATTCGCATTTATTTCATGATAACCTTTCCATAGTGCTTGCCGATACCTCAATACTTCTTTTGCATTTCCTATTAATCCGGTTTCATTTCCCGACAGAGCCTTATAAAGTTCATCATCAGTAGTAAAAATATTTTCTATCTCTGTACTGGCTTTTGCTTCCCTGAGGGCAATGGTATTTACCAGCATAGATTGGTTCGGAAGGTTTTTAGCGAGTCCTTTTAATTCAGCCAAAGCTTTATTTGCTTTGTTTACAGCTTGCAAGATATCTACAGTTACAACTTTGTCATCAGGAGGAGGTAATAGTGGTAACTGATTGTAAGGCTGATTGCGATCGTATGAAATTTGTTTTGACATAAATAATTGTTTGTGTCAAAAATAGTTAAAATATGATAGATATAATCATAATGTGTCAATATTTATTATATTATGACAGTTTTATTAT
>JBBSBU010000126.1:0-1552 GCA_038250975.1 Minisyncoccia bacterium | reverse complement strand
GGATATACCACAAATAATCAAAGAATTTGAAGTAATAAATCCAGCAGTAAAACGAATGTACGGTAACAAGACCCAACGACAAGCATGTGACGACCTTATCAAAGAATATGGACTAGAAAGAGTTATCAAAGTTATTAAAAACACATTACCACGAATCAAAGGGATGAAATACTTCCCAACGATAAACACACCACTGCAATTACGAGATAAATGGTCGAATCTCGAAAGTGCAATAATGAAACATCAAAGCGAGAGTAAATTACAAGCTAATAAATACCCAACGATATGATAAAAATCAAAACAGGGTTTCTAGATCATCAATACTTCATAATCGAAGACGAAGAATACCACAAAGCCAAATACCTATTCCTCAACCCAGAAGCAAGAACGATATTCTTAAATGGAGTAGCAATAATAGGAAAGAATATACATGGATTCGAACCAGCGTACAACGAAATCATGGGATGGAATCCAACACACAAAATAGATGCAGACGACTGGAACGAGATAAGAAAGAAAGGAATTAAGAGAGATATGGAAAAACTAGAACTGCAATCAATGCAAGTTCTAGAAAGAGCCAAACACTCACCAGAACTATTAAACATGCCTTTGTCGGAAGCATATAACCAACTTATGCTGAAATCAAATGAATAATAGAAAAGAAAAAGAAGAAGTGACAAAATACGAGTATCCAATATACTCACCAGAAGAAATAAGAGAAAAAGAAAAAGACTTGGAAAATTATAGGATAACAAAAACAATCATAGAAAAAGGTGTCGAAGTAGAAATATCATTCTACGATGAAACAAAATGGATGCAGGACAATGGCGCACTCGGAAAACACGGTGGAATAATAATGGGTGACTCACTACCAAATCAATACGAGATCCTACGGAACAAACTAACCCAGGTATACAAATACCAACATAAAAGAGAATACGCACAGAAAATGCAACGTGTGGACACAGAAAACGCAGTAAATAGCATAAGGGTCGATAATGAAACCATCTTAGATGAATTTGCAATATGATAATAAAAGGAAACGAATTCTATGTGGAAACACCCCAGGGGATGAGACCACATGGATTTATAAAGGACAACAAGTTCTGCCGAAGAGTAAAAGAAAAGGATCGTATGCAAATCTTCGATGCCTGGAGTATTAACCCAGAAGTGATGAGTAACATATTCCTAAACCCAGAAGTAGATACTATCCACTACAAAGACGAAGACCACGACTATAAAATATCAATAGAAGATGCAATGGTACATGGTTTCGAAAAAACATTCTCTGGCGGAACAACTCGATACATTCCAATAAAATTCTGGGATAAACAATTAAAAAAACAACAAACACTACTATGACAAAACAACAACAAAAAGAACAAGCGTATAAAGAATATGAAGCAATAATAGCACCAGCGTATAAAGAATATCTAGCAATAGAAGAACCAGCGTTAAAAGAATATAAAGCAAAGTGCAAAGAGATAGATGAACAAGAAGAAGATATTAAAATAATTGATGGTAAGAGATATAAGTTAGTGGATTAGATTAT
>JBBSBU010000125.1:0-1563 GCA_038250975.1 Minisyncoccia bacterium | reverse complement strand
GGTTCATGTCGATCAAGTCGAAACCCCATGGAAGAATGATCACAAGCTTGTACGCATCGGCCTGAAAGCAAAAGATATCGACCTGCGTAAGCGCCCAAAGTCAAATTTGGTTTTCTTGCTTTTTCAGATGTCGGTCCTGCTTGGATGGAAGCTAAAGAAGATAAGCCTGGAATTCTTCTTGCAAGTGATCCTCTTATCCGTGAGATAATAAAAAATGCAAAAGATAAGTCAGATGTGCTTATAGTTTCTTTCCATTTTGGAGATGAGTACAAAACCATCCACAATAAAAGACAACAAGATCTAGCTCGTATGGCTGTTGATTATGGAGCAGATATGGTTGTCGGCCATCACCCTCACGTTATGGAAGATATTGAAATATACAAAGATAAACCAATTGTATATTCTTTGGGGAATTTTATTTTCGATCAATCTTTCTCAAAAGATACAATGAAAGGAATGCTTTTTAAAGCAACATTTGAAGGAAGCTCACTACTAAAAACTGACAGTAAAGTAATAATATTAAATAAGAAATTCCAACCAGAAGGAATATTCAACAAAGAAGAAGTGAAAGACAAAGAAGAGTCCATGTCTTCTGTCTGCCCTAAGCCAAGCAAAGATTATGGTAACTTATCTCTTTTACCAGTAGGACAGTACAGAAACATACCTGACAAAAATTATACCCCGGAAGATTTAAGAGAAATAAAAACCGCCTCAAGCACCAAAAGTGGTATTTGTCTGACAAAAGAAGCAAGAGACAGCTTCGAGATTATGACCGACAAAGCCAGAGTTGCCGGATTGAATATTAAAGCTAGCTCAGGATTCAGAAGTTATAATTACCAGAACAACCTTATGGCCAATGCTCTTGCAAGTGGCAACCAGAATGCCGAAATCGCTATAGCCAAAGCTGGGTACTCTGAGCACCAGCTTGGAGTAGCTATTGACGTCACAGGCCAAACGATAAAGTATGATAGTGCTTCCAAGAAATTTGATAAGACTGCTGAGTCTAAATGGATGGAAGAAAATGCAAGTGATTATGGGTTCGTTGAAAGCTACCCAAGTGGAAAGCAAAGTATTACAGGTTATATGTATGAGCCTTGGCACTATAGATATGTCGGCATAGACATCGCAAAAGAAATACTATTAAGCGGTAAAACCACAATTGAATATTTAGAAAGTTTAGAACAAGTTAATTAAGACCAAAGAATAAAACTCTCAACTTTTTTAAATTTAAAGTATAAAAAAAGGGACTCTTGTATTTTTTACAAAAGTCCCTTAAATCTTAAATACTATTTCACTCCTCAGTATCATCGCTAGGATTATCTTTTTTCCAAAAAACAGATATCCTATTAAGGAAAAGAAAGACCAAAACTAAAAAGAAGAAGAATCCTATTATGACCTGGGCTTTAGTTTGGGTTAGAGACTGGTCAATCTTACCATCTGATGTTTTGGTTAAAGAAATCTTGGCTTCAATCTTATTATTTCCTTCCGCACTCAAAATGATTGAGTCCGAGAATTCTTGGAAAGATAAATGCTCTTTTTTTACTCCCATTTCCTGAGAGTCTT
>JBBSBU010000124.1:0-1564 GCA_038250975.1 Minisyncoccia bacterium | reverse complement strand
TCATGGAGCAATAGGTAAAATAATTAAAATTGATTTTCCGAATATTGTTGTCTTGGATAAAGATCAAACAGAAAAAGTAATTATTATAAATGATAATACTAGTATTATAGAGAGAAGGGATAAAGTTGGAAAGGAAAGCTTAGTACTTGATAAATATGTGATTGTAATTGGAGCTCCAAATGAGCTAGGTCAGATTGAATCGAAGTTGGTAAGAATAATTCCATCACCAGAGGCTATGACAAGTAAAGACTTACCAGAAATGAAAGATGGTATGATGCGAGAGTCTGGTGTTCTAAAAATATAATTAATAATATTAAACATTTATGCAAAAAATAAAAATATTTATATCAGATCATAAGTTTTGGAGTTTTGTTATTATTTTAAGTATCATTATCTTGGCGTACTTTATTTTCTTTAAAAAAGGGGCAAATACAGAAGTAAGATATGTAACAGAAACAGTTGTGAAAGGTAGTGTTGTATCTACTGTCTCAGGTAGTGGTCAGATAGAAGCAACTGATACTATAAATCTTAAGACTAAAACAAGTGGTGAAATAAACTATGTAGGTGTTAAGTCTGGAGAATTAGTTAAAAAAGGTGCACTTATTGCTAGTGTAGATTCTCGGGATGCAAAGCTTGCTCTTCAGAACGCCCAAATATCTTTAGAAAAGTTGACGGGCAATCCTGATTCATTAACATTATTACAAAAACAAAACTCTTTAGAAAAGATATATTCAGACACTTGGAATAATATGACTTCTTTTACAGCAGATATGAATGATGTAATAGTTGGTCTTGAAGATTTAAATAATAATTATTTAGGGTATAAGAATAAGGCAGTTTTGAGTAACTCTGGTAAAGATAAGTTAAATTTATCTGAAGATGCATATTGGAATTCAAAGAAAAGTTTTGATAATACAATTAAACTTTATAAATCTTTGTCTCTTTCTAGTTCAAAAGAAGATATAAAGAATCTTTCAATAAATGCTTTAAATACAGCCAAAGTATTCTCAAATGCTCTTAAGTTATCACAAGCAAGTATAGACGAAGTATCTAACACATTAGATGATACAAACTCTACTTCATTTACAGCATCACGAAAAAATATTATATCTTGGGTTTCAACTGTTAATGGATATGTAAGTAATATTTCGTCTAGTGTAAATAATATGGAAGAAAGTGGTTTATCTTTTGAAAATTTTATAGCAGGAGCTGATGAACTTGATATAAAGTCTGCAAAACTGAATGTTGATAATAAACAAGCTGCTTATAATGATTGTTATCTGTATTCACCATTCGATGGAGTTATCGCTACTTTTACTGCAAAGGTAGGAGATTCATCTAGTTCTACTCTCGGAACTCTTATTACTGAACAAAAAAATGCAAGAATATCTTTAAATGAAGTTGATATAGCAAAAATTATAGTGGCTATTCCAAAAAATATTACTGCAGTAAACATTGTATGGCCTACATTTCTCTTTAAAGGCTTTCTAGCAAGCAGTATAGACATTATTAGCGCTCCTACTGCAGGTGCCGAGCGCAGTATTCCCAAGCCTAATGGTCCGAT
>JBBSBU010000123.1:0-1578 GCA_038250975.1 Minisyncoccia bacterium | reverse complement strand
TTTTATTTACATTTGATGATTTTCTAATATTTGCAGCTTCCATCCTCATCAAATCACCTGCCTCTGCCATTGCACGAGCTTTGTCAACATTATCTTCCCGCTCAGATTCGTCTGCTGAAACTATGTTTTGTGAACCTTCAAATCCCATATATTTTAATGGATTATAGTAATATTCTAATTTTACCCCCCCACTACGCATTGCAAGCAACAAAAAACTCCCGTTGGGAGTTTTTTGTTTGCATTTAAATTTTTGAAAGCTTAACCCTTAATCCCTCGACAAGCTCGGGGTAATTTTGCTTAAGCAAAATTACCAAGCGAAGTGAGCAAAAGCCTTGTTTGATTCTGCCATCTTATGAGTATCATCACGTTTTTTGATTGCGATTCCTTCGTTCTTAGAAGCAAGGATAAGCTCTTCAGCAAGTTTTTCATGTATAGGTGCTCCTTTCTTATTACGAGCAGCATCAATAATCCATCTCATGGCTAATGCTAAACGTCTCTCAGGGCGAACTTCACGAGGAACTTGGTAGTTTGCACCACCGATACGACGTGAACGAACTTCAACAGTAGGGCCAGCATTCTTTAGAGCTGTATCAAAAACCTCTAGTGGATTTGGATTTCCGGTCTTTTCTTTTATTATTTCAAAAGCCTTGTAAACAGCCTTTCGAGCAGTCTCCTTCTTTCCATGGACCATGATGTTGTTTATAAACTTCCCAAGCTTTTGAGAGTTATACATTATATCTGGATCAACTATATTTCTGTTTGTTATTTTTCTTCGCATATATTTTAAAAATTACTTCTTTGCTGCAGCCTTTGGTGTCTTTGTACCATATAGACTTCTTGACTGACGACGCTTCTCAACTCCAGTTGTATCAAGACGTCCACGTACTATGTGATAACGTACTCCAATCAAGTCTTTAACACGACCGCCACGAATCATAACAACTGAGTGTTCTTGTAAGTTATGTCCTTCACCCGGTATATAGGCTGTAACTTCCATTCCGTTTGTAAGACGAACACGAGCTATCTTACGAAGAGCTGAGTTAGGCTTCTTAGGTGTTGTTGTAGAAACTTTGGTACACACTCCACGCTTGAAAGGAGCTGGATAGTATACAGGCTTGTTGTGGATAGAGTTAAACCCGCGAGCTAAAGCTACGGCTTTTGATTTTCTTTTAATTATTTTACGGCTCTTTCGAACCAATTGATTGATTGTAGGCATATTTAAATTAAAAAAGTCACGAATGACTAGTCCCAGTACTTTACTATAAAGGCTTTAAAAAAGCAAGCCCTTGGTCTTTCCTCAAACCAAACTATATAGACATTCCTGTAATTAAATGAAATGTTAGAAAGATTAAAGGAGAAACTTTCACCCAAAGGAATATTATAAAGAAGAGAAGGATGAACATCCCCCATTTCTCTAGAAAGCTTTCTATATATCGATACTTCACAGGCAATAACGTAAATAGAATTTTTGAACCATCAAGAGGAGGAATAGGTATAAGATTAAACAAGGCTAAGACAATATTTAATATTACGATAATTGTTGCTATTTTATAAAAAGAAACTAAAGTAGTGACCGTC
>JBBSBU010000122.1:0-1580 GCA_038250975.1 Minisyncoccia bacterium | reverse complement strand
TCGACCAGGTCTAATTAAAGCTTTATCCAATACATCTTTATGATTTGTTGTCATAATTACAATTTGTCCTTCTTTAGTCAATACTCCATCTAATATATTAAGAAGGACGTCCAAAGTGGGTTTCTTTGAATCGTGTCTTTTCTGTTCATAATTATCTTTATTTTGATTCATAATGATAAAAGATGGAATATTTGAAATTTTTTTATCAGAAATATCTAAAGTAGATATTTGATTATTTGATTCTATTTCTTTTTCTTTTTCAGGAGCTCTTTCTTTGACAAAATCTGCAGCACAATCAATATCTTCCATCACTAAAATAGTTGATGATAAGTCTAGATCCTTTAAAAGTATATTGAAGTCATTTTCAGATTCTATTTGACTCAATCTAAGATAATGGGTATTTCTTTTTGTCATTGCTGTTATATGTCTAATCAAAGTAGTTTTTCCACAGCCTGGTTTTCCATACAATAAGACGCCTAACTTATATTGAAATCCATGATTAATGTACCATGCTTTATCATGGATGAAGAAATTGACTTCATCCATAATTTTTTCTTTATCTTGATCTGCAGCAGCTTTATGATAAGCAAGAAGTCTTGTCACTTCAGATGCTGAAGTCCCTGAGATGAAGGTTAAGAGAGGCGAATTGTAATAGCTTTTAATATAGAAATCTCGTATGGCAATATTAAGCTCATCGGTTTGCTTCTCTAATTTTTTATATCCTTCGTCGATATTCTTCTGTTTTTGTATAGTGTCGTATTCGATAAAGGCGACTCTTTTTTTAATCCCATCCACTTGGGCGATGAGAGGGGTGGTAGCAGCTTTTGATTGGTTTAGAGCAGAAGTAAGATCATTAATTTGTTTTCCCAGATCATCCAGCTCGTCACCCTTTACAGATTGAATTCCAATAAAAAGGGAGCAAATTAAAAGTAGCAGAAATGTAGCGCTGAATATTTTGGGCATCAAACTATTATATCAAATGTTGACATTAATTTTCCGTGTGGTATAGTAATGCAACTTAAATGGACGAACTATCATACTCAGCAACCTCTGCCCGTCCTAAGAAAAAATTACCAAAAAGGCTTATAATTTTTGTGATATTCTTCGTTATTATTATTGCCCTAATTGCAGGTATCATTTTCTTTGTAACACGTGATTCTTCAGAAACTGCTGATACAGAAAAGACCATCACTCTTCCAGAACAGTCATCAGAAGAGCCCGCCATCACAGAAGAATCCTCCCCAACGCCAGAAGTTACAGAAGAGCCTACAAAAGCAGCCACTTCTCCTAGTAAAGCTCCCGCTATAGTCCCTACAGGTTCAGCTTCAAGCACATCAAATAGTTCAGTAAAAGTAGCAGTCCAAAATGGAAGCGGTGAGTCAGGTGTTGCTGGAAAAGCAAGCGATGCCATAAAGGCAGCTGGTTTTACAGTTTCTTCTACTGGAAATGCTGATAACTTCGATTATGAAGATGTAACTATTAAAATTAAAGCTTCTAAAAAAAGCTTCCTTTCAGATTTAGAAGATGCTATTTCAGCAGATTATACAGTCGGGGATTCTTCATCTAATCTAGCTGAAACT
>JBBSBU010000121.1:0-1593 GCA_038250975.1 Minisyncoccia bacterium | reverse complement strand
CTCTTCAGAGATAAAGGTCGCAGCAAATACGCCATAATAGTTTTCTCTATTACTAACCATGTATTTTAGTTGATTTACCGCCATTCTTGTATAACGTGGTTGCCCTGCCGATTTAACTTCAAAAACGATAAAATACTTCTTTCTATCATTAGTCTTTACTTCTACGATTAAATCAGGCTGAACCTGCTGGTCAGGGAATAGATTTTTAACTTCTGGCTTTATACTATTTACTTTGACAAAATCAGTAGATTCAAACAGATTTCGTATATTTTTTTTAATACTATCAATAATTTCTTTTTCCGTAATCATTGTTTCACCTAATATTACTTTTTCAGCGTTTGCTGAAAGTATACAATGTAATGAAACATAAGTCAAGGCCAGCTTTTAATTTTCATTAAAAAGTTACTTTTCAGCATTTGCTGAAAGAGCTTAAAAAGTTTCAGTTTTCGGTGGTTAAGAAAGAGATTGCCGCGCCCTGATAAATCAGGGTTCGCAATAACATAAAGAAAGAATGGATTCCTGCCTGCCTGTGCAAGCACAGCAGACAGGCAGGAATGACATAGGGGAGGAGAGGAATGACACAAGAGACACACAATAGAAAATGAAACTTGTTTATTAAATTATCCTATCGCTTCCATAGCTTTGTTAATCCTTTTAAGAGCTATCCCCAAATTAAAATTCTTACGCTCTTCAGGTGCTAAAACATCAAATAACTCTATTTCGATACGTGAATTCATGTCCTTAATTTCTTCATCTGACCTGCCCAGGTTCTTCTTATATTTAGCTAAATCTGTATCAACGCCATCCTCTTGAAGTTTCTTTTTAAACAAAGTGATTACTTCTTTGTTGGTTAAATCAAACTTATTTCGCAGAACAAAATCAATATCATAGAAATCCCGGGGAGCTATAACTTTTCGTATTGCGCCTGCACGTAATTTTTCCGCAATAAGTTCATTTAAAGATAAGCAGGCAATTTGACCACCATCAAAAAGTGGATCAGCGGTAAATGGATGTAGAAAAACGTGTTGTATCGGATGTTTTTCTATCGCATCAAGCGGATTAAATCTTAGCCCAATCTCTAATTTAATTTTTGCTTCTACCTCACGCAGTGCTGATTGGTACACAAAGTAAAATACATACTGCTTAGATTCATTACGTCCAGGGCTATCAGCATCTTCTAATCTCATGTCAAACTGTTCAATGAATTTTTCAATTTTATCTTTAACCGGTTGGATGCATTTACATCTTTGACCGCGCGTAGCTTCATACTGTGGTAATATCATACTAAAATCAAGGTCCTCGTTTAAACGATAATACGCATAGTATACCTTGTTAAGACAAGTTCCCCCTTTAAAAACAAGATTTTCGGAAAGCTCATATATTCGTGAGAGGATCATGGTTAAATAATAATCTTTTTCAATGAGAGGTAACAGAAAACCCCTTTTCTTTGATGCTCTTCCTAACACTTTTATAAACTCATCTTTATTTTTATGAATCATTAACGATAACTCTCCATTTTTTATTAAGGGTACCTTTACGCGAACCGCTAAGAGAACCGATAGATGTTTTTTCGATGCTTTTTATGAGAGGCTT
>JBBSBU010000120.1:0-1620 GCA_038250975.1 Minisyncoccia bacterium | reverse complement strand
TGATAGCTTTTCACTGTATTAAGGGGCTTATTAAGAACTTCACCGATTTCTTTAAAGGTCAGATCTTCCTGATAATGAAGAGTTAAAACAATCTTATATTCATTTGGGATTTTTTCTAATGCTTTTATGAGTAATTCCTTATCTTGCAACCCTTGATAAACTTCATCTGGCAATAAATTTCCATCTAATATCTCGTCTGGAGATAGATCTTCCTCTTTTATATATGAAAATGGTATTGATTTCTTTTTTCTTAAGTAATCTGTGGTAGTGTTTCGTGCTATAGAAAACAGCCAGGTTTTAAATTGAGCTTTTGATTCATCAAAATTATGTAAATTCTTCCAAGCTTTTATAAAAACATCTTGAGTTATATCCGCTGAATTAGAGATACCAGTCAGACGAGAAGAGAAGTTATAAATGGAAGAAGTATATTTGTCTATAAGTAACCTTAAAGAATCTTGATCTCCATCAAGGTACTTTTTAATAAGCAAATTATCATCTTCCATAAACATACTATAATACTTATTTTTAAAAATAAGAAATTATAGTATTTACTTATTATATTTAGGATGTTCTTCTTTAATTGATAGAAAATGATTTGAATACCTCGATAATGCGAATAACAAAGATGATAATCTATTTAAGTAAGCAATAGTAACAGGGCCAACCTTAAGGTAACCTTCATCTATAACCGCCACTATCCTCCTCTCGCATCTGCGAGAAAGAGTTCTTGAGAAATCAAGTTCAGCACTTAATACACTCCCCCCTGCAACAGTAAAAGAAGTAATTGGTGGCAAAATATCACTAATAATACTTATTATAGATTCAATATCATTCAAGCTTTTCTTTTTGACTGTCATGTCACTTCCTGCTATCTCAGCTTGAATAATAAAAAGTATCTGCTGAATATCTTCTAATATCTTACTTATCATTATTTTCTTTCTAGGATTTATCGTAATTTTGATTTGTTCTATATCTCCATAAACTTTTACAATTCCAATATAAGCATTCAACTCATCAAGCGAACCTAGTGCTTCTATGATATTAGCACTTTTTGAAATCCTACCCTGATCACAATGGAAAAGTGTCGTGGTGCCATTATCTCCACGCCCTGTATATAAAGTATTCTTATGTGATTTAAAATCTTTCTTCATAGAAGATAAATTATAACATAATGTAATAATCTATAATTATTGACTTAATTTATATTAATGATATAATAAATACAAATTGTAAAAACAAAAACCAGCGTTAGGAGGGCTGGATTAAAATGGCTAATAATGGAGAAAAATGTAATGTTTCTTTAATTTTAGAAGATGCAGGTTATAAACCCCACGAAGAAATTGAGGGGTTCAATGTTTGGAAAAACAAAAGCCTTATTGCTGTATGGCAAAGCAATAAAGGAATTAGGCTTGTCTATCATGAAAGTGATTATTCAACCGAGAAATGCAAAAATGATATTCTAAAATTTGGGTAACAAAAAAAACGGTCAAAGACAACTAATATTGTTTTTGACCGTTTTCTTATTTATAATATTCTCCTACAGCCTCACTTACATGCTCGTAACAGTCTTTTTTAAGCAACTTAACTAAGTCTTTATTTATCTCACCTATCACACTTGGC
>JBBSBU010000119.1:0-1632 GCA_038250975.1 Minisyncoccia bacterium | reverse complement strand
TCCTTTGTTTGACCGTGGCAACAAATGGACGATTAAAATCATCACTAAAATTGCTTTTTATTTGAATATATATTGATTTCAAACTTGCTTTCTCTTTTACTATCAAGTCAATACCCTCATCGTCTGAAATAGGACGATAGCAAGAAAGGTTTGTTCCGTAGAGCAAAATTAGTTCAGATACACGAGCTTCAACTATATTACCTTTTTGAACGGGCATAAGAGTTTCTGAAACTCTATATTCTTTTTTCTCGTGCTCCTCAGTAAGCTCATCTTTCGCTATAACTTTTATCTCTTCATTGATAGCAAAAGTACTAGGACCAGTTTTCTTAAATAGTGATTTTTCGCCCTTCTTATTTGTATCTACAATAAGTAGAGCATTCATTGTCGCTTTAGGTGTTATACCAGCGGTCTTGAGCCACCCTTTTTGTAATGCGATTTCGGTTATCTCATCAGTATGAAGTGGTTTTTTTGCTTCCTTCAAAATCTCATACGCAACACCTTTGAAAGTATTTATCATAGTATATATTATACTTTACTCCGCTTTACATTGCAAATCCTTATGAGTGGACATCTTGTTGGTAGATATTTCTTGGCATTTATCAAAAATTTCCTTACTAATTAAGCAGGGATACTTATGCGGATATGAACCATATTTTTTAGACAAAGCTACGCCCGAATAGAAAGGATTGCTCAAGATGTTCTTAATAAAACTTTTGGATAGCTTTAATCCTAATTTTTCGGTTTCAACTTTAATTGTTTTTAATGAATAATTACCAGTTGCATACATATCAAATATATTTTTAACAATATGTCCTTTTTGAGAGTCTATTGCTATATCCTTTTGTAATTGATTTTTATCTATAGAGATATTTTTATAGCCGATACAAGCTAATCCTGTCCATTCGCCGTTTCTTCGCTTCTGTTCAAAAGCTCTTTTTACATTATCGCTAATTGCATCAGAATAATACTTAGCCAAACCTACACTCATACCTAATTGAAACTTCTCAACAGCACTATTTTTATTTATTTTCATAATTTATTTTTTATAAGGTTTATAATCTTCTAACTCTTTGTCTAATTGCGTAACCCAATCTCGGAGCTTATTCTTAGTTATAATCTCGCTTGCTTCCTGCATATCCTTCGCAATTCTGTACCAAGTCCTATCGTGGGACCGTTTTGAAATAATTGTACGTAGCTGTCGCATACCATTCTCGTCTTTGGCGAGCATAAACAATCCGAGCAGATATATAGCTTGCTTTGGCTTGAGCTTCTTGTCTGCCAAAAACAAAGTTCGTAGTATATCTTTGATGCTTACCGAAAGAGAGAACAGTCCAAGATTGCGTTCTTTTATAAGTTTTTTCCAATAATCAGTAACAACCTTTTTGCTCATTTCAGTATTGAACACTTCCTTAAAGACAGGGTTTTTCTGATAACCTAAATCCTCAAGGACCTTGTTCATTTTCTGCTTGTGGCTCAAGCGTATCTCAAATCGTATTATTTCTTGTGGTTCTTCTTCCTTGTTTAGTTCTGCAAATAAACTTCTTTGGTATAGCGTCTGGTCCTTGTCTATTGCTCGTTTCTTATCTTTGTTTAGGTCGGCTATTTTGTCGTAAATGACTAACTGATGAGAGG
>JBBSBU010000118.1:0-1632 GCA_038250975.1 Minisyncoccia bacterium | reverse complement strand
GCAGCACTCAAGCAAGACGCCAAAGACTTTAAGCCAAAAATAATGATAGCCGAGCGAAAGAAACTGGAAACGTTACGTCCTATTTATCAAACGACCAAGAGATTAATGCCCAGCTTACAACTATCTCAACAAAATCTGCAACATTACGCAAGCCTAGTCCATTATTACACCATTCACGACCTGCGTGAAAAATTATAAAGTGAACAAAGCTATCTCTATCTGATGTGCTACTGCTGGAAAAGATTTCAGCAAATAAGTGACAATTTAGTCAGTGCTTTTTCATTTTTCTTTAAACAAATGGAAGAATCCATTCACGAATTGACCACTTCCCGGCTAACAGAACATGTCATGAGCCAAAGGGAAGAATTTACAACCATGAAACGCTTGGTACAACTTTATGTAGATGATACCTTGCCTGATGAAATGAGCTTTGGATTGGTTCGTCAAAAAGCATTTGATATTCTTCCAAAAGAAGCTATCCTGAGTAAAGTATCCGACCTTGACAAGAAAGAGAGCCAGGAAAATGATTTTTATTGGCAGGCAACCGATCTTTATAAGCGGAAGACAACATCCCATTTACGCCACTTAGTTACGGCCCTTCATTTCTCCAGTACCCATGCTGAAAATCGGTGGATGGAAGCTTTGAAATGGATGAAAAAGAACTTCAAACGGTCTAAGAACTTAGCGGCCTTGATGGAAGAGTCACCAGAGAAAACTATTCCTGTTAAGTTAATACCCTACTTTCTTAATAAACAACCCCGCCGCAAGCAGCGGGGTATTTTCAAAATAATTTTAACTGCCTGCTCTCATATAACTTTTCATACGTATTCCCCTGTTTCTGTACATAACTTACTATCGACTTCTCATCCCCATGCTTGCCTACTGTACTAGCAAAATATCCATCACTCCAAAACTCCCCTCCCCATAACTGCTTCTTTACACTTGGACGTTGCTTGAATATCTCTCTTGCTGTAAGACTCTTAATCATCGTTACTAGCTTAGTTACACTATAACTCGGAACGCTTTGAACTAGCATATGTACGTGATCTTTATCCGTCCCTATCTCTAGAAACTTAATTTGGTAACGCTCTTCTATCTCTACACATACCTCTTTCAGCAATTCGTCTACTTCTCTATCAAATACTACACGTCTATATTTGGCTGGTAATACTAAATGGTACAGCAACACCGTTACATTATGACTCTTATGGATGTATTCGCTCATACATCCAAATTTACGCCGCAAGCGGCGGGGAATTCAACCCTTAGGGATTAAATAGAAAAGTGGAATACTCCAATCAACTTTTGGCTACCCTATCAAATGTCCGCTCAAGTTCAATCAATTCTCTAGGGAGTCTTTTAACCTCGTCTCTTCCCAAGCCTATCATACCAATATCGGAAGAAAAAGAGAATGAAAAAAGGGATAAATATGCAATATGGAAAGAGTTGAGAGGCTTACCAATGGAGGTGAAAGATGTCGATAAGTTTGTTGAAGAACATTCCACAGAAGATCTCAACTATTTGATTAGCATAGCCAAGGAAGCATTGAGAAACCAGGAAATATCCCAAGAACCTGAAGCTATCGTTCAGTTGTTTAAAAAACACCTGAAAATCGTGTAGCTTTGTTAGATG
>JBBSBU010000117.1:0-1651 GCA_038250975.1 Minisyncoccia bacterium | reverse complement strand
TCTCTGTAATTGATAAAATAAATCTGAGTGTTTTCGTGAGTTATTATGCTGCGTTCACTATTGGATCTAAGGAATTCCTGAATCGGATTAACTGATTCTGGTTTGATTTGCCCGTTGCGTCCACCATATTTTGTTAACTCACTCCGCAAAAGATCGCGCAACTTCTCAAATGACGAATTTCTATGGGTCAGTTTCATTTTCTGGGGAGTAAGCTCTTTTAAGCAAATAATTTTTCAAGTCTAAAGAGGAAGAACTTTACATCAGTTACCCCTCTTAAGTTAGCTCTAAATCCTTTGATTTTAGAGTTGAATGATTCAGCATTTGCATTTGTACTTCTCTTGTCAAAGAAGTTTAATATGTTTTCGAAGTGATATTCAAGTGAGTTTACAACCGTATTATATTCTTCTATTTCTGTATCAATTACATCTTGTTTCCACTGGATAAATTGAGTAAGAGCTTTTTCTTTATCAAGGTTTTTGTAGATATTCCTAAAGAGTAATGTGAGCTTGTAGGCTTGCTTTAAAATGGGAAATTTTTCAAATAGGATGGCAGCTCTCCTGGATTGATTCATCGTCCAGTCATCTTCATATTTGTAGAGCAAATAACGGCATCTAACCAACAGTTCCTTGAGGGTGTCACCATTTGAAAGTATTTCAGGGTAATACTTTTCTCCTCTCTGTTTTGCTTGTTTAATGGCTTCATTTTCTTCTTCCAGAGCTTTCCACCGAAGTTTTACTCTTATGTGCTGCATAGCGTCCATCACTAATTTTACAACGTGAAACCGGTCTATTACCTTTTTACTTCTGGGAAAACTATTCTCAACTGCAAGCGACATGTTTCTGGCCATATCCATACTCACTTCAGTTACCATATTACGCTTCTCCAGTGGAATTCTGTCTAATACCGCCTGTATTACTTTAGCCTCTGTGCCATTGATTACAGCTACTACCGACTTCTTATTCCTGACATTGGTATTCTTGTTGGTGACGAAGGTGTAAAGCTCTCCTTTTGACAAACTTACTTCGTCTATGCTCAATCTATCTGTTATATTTTCAGGGTAAATCAGATATTCTTCTGCATGAAACAGCTGTTCCCACTGCTTATATCCACTGACTTTATGTTTGTAATGTCGTTGTAGTTTCTGGCTATTGATCCCGTAATAACTGGCTATGTTTTTCATGGTATCGGGTCGCGTATCCACTTGCTTCTTTTAAAAAATCTGATAGTTCCTTGGTGAATTTTGAACCATCAGCTATAAAAGAAAAATCACGTTTGATAATCGCTCCTGTATCTTTATGTCGCCACCTGCGCTTCTTGATTCGCAGAAAAACTGCTCGGCCACGCAAAGGAAAGTCTTGAATGAGTTTGCTCTCCATGAAGCCTTTAGATTCATATTCCATAGATGAATAACCTATAGGCAATTCATTCTTTTCTTCAAATTCTATCAACCAATATTCCTCTTTCGTTTCCAGGCTACAGAGAATCTCATAATGAGATATCTTAAAGAAGTTAGATAACTCTTCTGGAAATAGATGTTCTAACAATGTTGAGTCTATGGTTTCGATGGCAATTCTTTTTTACAAAAGAACTCATTTTTTTCATTTACTCCCCAACTTTTAATTGTGATCCTAGAAAATCAGTATTAATATTT
>JBBSBU010000116.1:0-1651 GCA_038250975.1 Minisyncoccia bacterium | reverse complement strand
CTCTAATAAGTGGAGCGGCTTCGTGTTTATTTTGGGCCTCTGGATGTGTTTCTAAATAGTCTCGCAGTGCTGCGGCATCTGATATTTCTTGGGCTGATTTTCTCCTTTCTTTTGGGTGTGTATTATTTCCCATGCTTTCTTTCATGAAGTTAGTTTACAGCAAAAAAACTTTTTGAACAAGAGCTTGTACAGTTAACCATATGGGGTGACAGTTAAGGTAGAATTGGGGTGACAAAGGTTAACTGTCGAATTTAAAAGGTGAAATTGAAGAAAAAACATATGGCAAACAAGAATCAAGAAGCAGCGTATCCATCTAAAGTAAGGCAAAAGTGGTATTTTCTAGTGGAGAAAGCTGGTAAAACCGTAGATGAAATTTGTGATCTGTATGACATTTCTCGAAAAACATACTACAAGTGGAGAGCGAAAGATCTAGGGAACAAAAAATATGTTCCAAGAAAAGAGCATCCGGAAACTAAAATTAAAGGAGAAATTAAAATATTCATCTGTGAAGAAAAGATGCGGATTAACTATGGTCCACTCAAAATGAAATTGTTAATCAAAAGAAGATTCGGAGTAATCATTTCCACTACCGCTATCTACAAATTCTACAAAAAGAAAAATCTGGTCTTTCGACCTCAAAAGAAACTAGCTTGGTATACACCGATTAAAGAGGCTGTAATTCCAAAGAAACCAGGTGATGTGGTACAAATGGATGCTAAACATGTCTGGGAAGACGATACACGCAAATATCAAAGAACTTTCATTGATATTTACACTGGTCTGCAGTTTGCTGTAGTCGTAAGTACTATGACCGCTGAAGATACCATCAACGCATTTCTAGAAGCAGAGAAGTATTTTTTATTTAAAATTCTGGGAATTCAAAGTGACAATGGAAGTGAGAATCGAGGAGAATTTCACAAACATCTAGTGGAGAAAGGAATTGCTCATTACTTCATTCCAAAATCTTCTCCTACTTGGGATGGAGCAGTGGAGCGAGCACACGGAGTGATCGATCAAGAATATTATCTAAACCCAAGAAGAACTTGGAAATCGCTCGAAGAATATTTACATTTTTACAATTACGAAAGAATCCATTTAGGAAAGTATTTAAATGGCATGATACCGGTCGAGAAATTGAATTATTATTTATCCACAGTGTCACCCTTGAAGGTTAACTAAACATAAACCCGTACCTCATAAACATGCTCGGGTACTCACATAAAGAATTGCTTAAAAAAAAGCTCTGGGAAGTTGGCGCTTTTATAGATATTAATAAAAGCAAGGAAGCTTTTGAAGTAACACAAAAAAAGGATATGTGACTTATGAAGATATGCCGTTACAGACCAAAGATAACCGACTGATAAAAGTCGAATTCGTTAGTAATTTATATAAGGTCGGAGTTCATAAAGTAATACAATGCAATATACGCGACATCACCAACCGCAAAGACCTAGAATTTGCCAAGGACTCCAAAAAGCTTTTTGAGGAAAAAAAAATAAAATAGAGTTCATCGATGAAAAATATCTAGAACGACTCTTCATTAACCTTATCAAGAATGCCATCATCTATGGAAAGCGTGGCGGATGGATACTAATAAGTATCACAAAGAAAAAAGATGAAGTTAAGATAAGCGTCAAAGACAACGGCATAG
>JBBSBU010000115.1:0-1667 GCA_038250975.1 Minisyncoccia bacterium | reverse complement strand
TACATCATAGGGAGAACAAGACACTGACCACATATTTTTCCATAGATACGAAGTCTGAGCAGATAAACCCTGAAATAAAGACAAAAATTTACTCCATAACACCAAAAATAAATTTAACTCTACTCCTGTAGCATTCGCACCTTTACGCGCGAAGGCACGAACGATTGAGCCATCTCCAGAACCAAGATCTATAACTCGATGTGAAGAAACATTCTCAACTTGAGAAAGCATTATTTCAATGCGCTTATTTGAGGTCCGTATAAATGGAGCACCCTTCAAAATAGAGAGAACCATAAACAACGCCCAGAAGAAAAATAGGAAATAAGGTATAATCATGAAAATATACATATATGAACAACCAAAAAGTGACAAAAGCTAAAGAATATCTAAAAAGTGATGAAAAGTTAATTCCCCTTATCGAATTATATGAACTTGAAGATATAAATCAAACACAAGATCTCTTTAATGACATAGTTGAATCCATAATATCCCAGCAATTATCCGTAAAAGCTTCAGATAAAATATATAAGAAATTTTGCAGTTTATTTACAAAAAATAAGCCCACACCATTTGAAATTCTAGCAGTAACAAAAGAGCAAATGAGAGAAGTCGGGGTTTCCACTCAGAAAGTTAATTATATAAAAGGTATCGCAAACGCAGTTGTACATAATGAAATAGATTTTTCTAAAGTACAAGGTTTACCAGATGAAGAAGTCATTATAGAGCTA
This sequence comes from Minisyncoccia bacterium, assembly GCA_038250975.1. Lineage (GTDB taxonomy): Bacteria > Patescibacteriota > Minisyncoccia > Phycocordibacterales > UBA9973 > UBA8515. The sequence goes on along the minus strand of JBBSBU010000115.1, from coordinate 939 downwards.
ACAAAGTTAAAAGGTGTAGGCCGATGGACAGCAGAAATGATTCTCATTTTTTCATTAGGGCGAGATGATATATTCTCAGTCGGAGATTTAGGATTAAGAACAGCTGTTGCAAAAGTATATGGGGTAAGTAGAGACGATACTGCGACGATCAGTGAATTAAGCGGTAAGTGGGCGCCACATAGGTCAACAGCAAGCAGACTCTTGTGGAAGTCTTTAGACAATGTATCCAAAAAATAAATCTATTTGTCTGATTCCTCAAGTGTAAATGACGTAAGTTCATCAAGTACTCGCCACCCACAGACCGACGGATTAGGGCATCTTCTCAAGTGAAGACGGTAAGCGATTTCATCAGCATCAGATTCGTGCGGAAAATAGTCTGATTTTGGAACATCTGAAGTATAGCGATACTCCATCCCTCCTCTTCCCATAATCTGTTCGGAATAATGGGGGATAATAATATACCCATCAGTTGAGAAATCAATTTTCTGCAAACCATTCACGATAACGCCGGTTTCAATAGGAATTCCAGGTATCACAGTACGCCGCTCAACACGGAAACAAAACTTATTTTCGATCATAAACAATTCTGAGTAACCCGAGGTAATAGATAAATTAGATATAATAGGAAAGTAAAAAAAATACAAGAAGTGATTAATCACTTCTTGTATATATCGCAAGTTCATCCTAGTTTACTAGTACAATAGTAGATGAATCAGAAGATAGATGAGAAACACATTCAGGGCCTTTCCAAAACGAAAAGAAAGCAGCCGCATCAATGGCAAGATTCATTCCAGGTGCAACATCTTTTGCTAGGATGATCTGATATTTCTCAGAATATAAAAGTCCAAAGCGTAGCAGTACAACATTAGTCACTGTATTGAGGTAAAGCTGGTAATTTCTCAGATCATCAAAATCAATCTTTCGAAATTCAGAGAAATG
>JBBSBU010000114.1:0-1693 GCA_038250975.1 Minisyncoccia bacterium | reverse complement strand
GATATTATGATACCTAAAAAGGACGGGGTTTCTGTGTGTAAAAGTTTAAGAAAAGACAACATAAACATCCCAATAATAATGATTACAGCTAAGGGTGAGCTTGATGATAGAATACTAGGATTAGATAGTGGGGCGGATGATTACCTGATTAAGCCATTTGAAATGGAGGAACTTCTAGCCCGTGTTCGAGCACTATTACGTAGACCCAAAGAAAAAATAATAAACCAAATAAAAATTAAAGATATTATATTAAATAACAATAAACATAGCGTCACACAAAAAGGGGTCCCTCTTTTGTTGACCCTTAAAGAATATTCTATATTAGAACATCTAATGATAAACGCTGACAATGTTGTTACTAGAGAAGAATTATTGGAACATTGTTGGGATTTCGCATATAGTGCTTTTAGTAACATAACAGACGTCTATATAAAACAATTACGTAAAAAATTAAAAGATAAAAATGAAAAATATATTAAAACAATTAGAGGGGTGGGCTACTCATTCAGCTCAAAGTGATTTTAAAAAAGCAATAGTAACTTTAACTGCTTATTACACTATGGGTGTTTTCATTGTTTTATTTATATTTAACATAATGGTATATAGTCTATTTGTAAATAGCATAAAAACTGGAGACGATAAAAAGATAGAAAGTCCAACAAGACAAGATAATAGTGAAGAGTTGAAGGAAGATGAAACAAAAGAATTGCAAGATAACTTAGTAAACATCCTTCTAATTTCAGATGCTATGATACTGATTATTACTGTCATTGTCGCATATATGTCATCGAAGAAAACTCTTGCTCCACTAGAAGAATCTTACAAAAAACAAGTACGCTTTGTGGCAGATGCAGCTCATGAACTACGCACACCTCTTGCTGTCATAAAAGCTGGCTTTGATGTAACTCTTAGACAAGAAAGGAGACCAGAAGAGTACATAAAATTTATCAAAGAATCTTTAGAAGAAGTTAAAAGGCTTACTAACCTTTCGAATGACTTACTTTTGCTAGTAAAAGATAAAGGAAGAGAAGTAAATTATAATACTGAAGTTTTTCTTGATGAAATTTGTAATAAAAAAGCAGATATGATAAAACCATACGCAGATCTGAAAAACATAACTATAAATAAAGATATTGAGAGGAATATAACAATAAAAGGTAACGATGAAGATTTAACACGATTAATAATAAATTTGCTAAAAAATGCAGTAGATTACAATAAAAAAGACGGTACCGTTCTAATATCTTTGAAAAAAGAAAATGATAAGGTCGTTTTAATTATAAAAGATACCGGAATTGGAATAAGTAGAGAAGATTCAAAACACATATATGATAGGTTTTACAAGGTAGACAGCTCTAGGTCAGATAATTCCTCAGGCACAGGACTTGGGTTAGCAATAGTAAAAGAGATTGTGGATGGACACTTTGGATCAATATATATGGATAGTGAGATAGGAAAAGGTACCGTTTTTAAGGTTATTTTACCATCCATATAAACGTCTTCTTCATCTAATTTTCATATTTGTATAGTATAATGACTGTATTATTAATAATGTATGATTAATTAATTATGTATCAATATGTATGTTTAGAATGTGGGTGGATATATGATGAAGCTAAGGGTGACCCCAGAAGAGGATATCCTCCTGGAACAAAATGGGAAGATTTGCCTAATGATTTCAAGTGCGCTGAGT
>JBBSBU010000113.1:0-1700 GCA_038250975.1 Minisyncoccia bacterium | reverse complement strand
TTTATCATATTTTATTACTTATAATACTTCTGTAAATCGTCTAGAAGCTTCTGTAGTTTAATTTGTCGCTCCATGTCTTCCACAAGCGGAGCGCCAATGTGAAACATAAAATCCTTTTCATTTTCAATAAAAGGCTCATTTCCTTTTCCTTCCCGATAGCTACTACTTACATCATCTCTCTTAAATTCTAAAATTAAATAGAGGTCATAGGCCACTTTGTCAATTTTATTTATAGGCGCCCACATTTTGGTAGTAATAAATTCTGTATCCTTAGTATAGCTAGTGGTTACAGACAGTATACCTTCTTTATTTATTACGAAGGGAGAATCTATTGTCATTTTATAACCTTCATAAGCCCAATGCTGCTGCTTGGAATTCTTGATGATATGGTTGAGCTCAGTTACAAAAGCTTGTTCGGCCTTTTGTTTGGTTTGAGCCATTACCATAAATGGAAACAAGAGCAAGAAATGGATGAATAATATTTTCATAATGGTTATCAGTAGTATTTTAATAAGTCTTTCAATAATTTTTCTAATCGCTTCTTTTGTTTATAGCCATCCATTGCAGAAACGCCAATATGGAAATATTTTGACTTTTCTTTTTCAACCAACTTCATATCGTTGTACTCAGATTCAAAAAGGGTTACTTCTTCTGTGCTATAGTCTAATATTTGATATAGGTCGTAGGCTATTTCTTTTATCTTATTTACTGGAGCTTCAGATCTGATCCTTATAAATCTACCATCTTCTTCTTTGTAACTCTTCGTCATTGATAAAATTCCTGCTTCATTAATATAAAAAGCGGTGTCAATTATTTCTTCGCCGTTGTACCTCCAATGATCATCTTTCTTGCAGTACAGAATATTATTGAGCTCTTTTAAAAATGCCTTTTTTGCTTTTTCTTTAGCGGGCTGTGCTTGTGCGTTTACGCAGAAAGAAAAACAGATTATACAAAGGAGAACTAAGAATTTTTTCATTAATTTTTTCGTTGATGAATTGAATTTAAAAAAGACCACCGTTGGACAATATTAATTTTTAGCAAGTACATTTTCTTCTAATAGATGCACATAATTACTGTACAATTTTACTGCATCTACTTTCTTATTATCATCTAAAAGATCTACCGTTCCTTGTACCAGCTCATCATAAAGCAAAGTCCAAATTTCATTACTATTGCTATAGGTATTTATTTCCTGCACAATTTGCGGAGCGATGTTATAATATTTTTTTACAAGGTCTTTACCTTTCTTGGTTGTTATTAAGGCAGTATCTCTAAAGTTTCTCAGGGTGCTTAGTTCTGTGCAGTTGTCTGGCAGTTGTTTTGCTCTGATGCAAGCAGTGGTAAGGAAGCAATCTAAATCATCATCTTTGAATTTCTTGAGCTCCACTGTCTTACCAGAACCAAGTTCAAAAGAAATGATTTGCTTATCATCAGAAATCAAAAGCTTTGTTTTGTCCGTATAGAAATTGTCTGGCAATCTCTTTGAAATCTCATAGGCTTGAAGTTCCATCACCATTCCCGCTTTGGTTGATTTTACTCTGCCTTTTCTGTCAAAAAGTGACAAGCCACCCTTTGTGGGGTCATCATCTTCAACTTCCATATTTTTATACACGTAGTGGGTAATGGATATTCTATGTTTTAAATCATCCTCAGCATAATCATCTGAGTCAATTTTTATGGTAAACTCATAGAACTTCTTT
>JBBSBU010000112.1:0-1701 GCA_038250975.1 Minisyncoccia bacterium | reverse complement strand
CTTCGCGCCTTTTAGTGTAGGAATGGAGAGTAAAAATGGGATTAAGATAAATAAGAATAAAGCAGAAGCATGGCAATGGTTAGACGGTACAAATGATCTTGGTATAACGCTTGATATAGATGCCGCTGCTACAAACAATAAAATTAAGTTTAATACACTTTTACAAAGAAGTGAGGAAATAGCTTCTGGAATGGCTGCTACAGATTCCGTAAAAATAGATAGAGTTGATGAAAAGGGTAATATTATAGAAAGTAAAAATACAAATCTTCAAAAGAAAGGTGCCACATCAAAAGAAGGGGAAACTTTTTTTAACGATTTAGAACAAGACACAACGTATAATTTTAATATAACAGTAGAAAGTACAGATAGAACTTGGATTCAATCAGTGGCAAACGTTAGTTTATCTTTATGGAGACTGGTTGGTGTTAATTATAAACCCAAAGAAACTACAGGTACATTAGCAAACTCAACACCCTATAAAGTAACAACTCTCTCATATGAAACTCAAGACTTCTTAAAACAAGATATCGGTAATAACAAACTGGCAAACGAAGCATCTGTTGATTCTATTATGCCTGCTTGTGGAATTATACCACTACAAAGTGGTACGTTTTCTGGTTGTATAGCCCAAGGTCTTTATTACGTATTATTTATTCCTACATCATATTTATTTGCATTATCTGGAGTATTTTTTGATAACACTTTTTCATACTCAGTCCAAGATACCTCATATAGATCATCTTTTGTGGTGAATGGCTGGGGTTTAATTCGAGACTTTTGTAATTTATTCTTCATATTCATATTACTTTACACTGCTATCGCTACAACTCTTAGTCTTCATGGGTTTAAAACAAAAGAAACAATTATAAATGTCATTATTATCGGACTATTTATAAACTTTAGTCTTTTTGCTACTCAGATAATTATTGACGCTTCAAATATCACCGCTCGAGTTTTCTATAATGCCGACTCAATTAAGATCACACAAGACGGAGCAAATGGAGTTGCAAATGCAACTCCAGGACTGAAAGTTGAGGAAGGTGGAGTAATCCCATTATCTGCTGCTCTCGTAAACAAAGTGAATCCTCAAAATATAATAATAAATGCCAAAAAGATAAATAGCATTCAAACTAAAGGTAGTGTGCAAAACACTGACAATACAAAAAGGGATGGTATCGGTGTAGGATCTTTCGTTGTGATAGTTTTACTTGCTTCTGCTGTGAACATAGTTGGCTTCATCGTCTTCCTTTCTGTGGGAATGATATTTGTAGCTCGCGTTATAGGGCTCTGGATAGCGATGATCGTGGCACCTTTGGCATTCTTCACATACATACTTCCTGAAATGTCTAGTATTAAAATGATTGGCTGGAAGAACTGGTGGCCAGAGACATTGAAGCTGGCATTCCTTGCTCCAATATTTATCTTCTTCATGTATATAATACTGAAATTCTTAGAAACTGACCTAATCCCAAATTCAGAAAGCGGAGATGGACTTACATTCTTTATTTCTATTCTTATCCCTTTCGCATTTATAATGTTCCTACTTATGAAAGCAAAGAAAATCGCTTCAGATCTGTCTGGTGAGATAGGACAACAAATTACAAAAGGAATAAATACTGTAGGTGGAATAGCTATTGGTGCAGCGACAGGAGGAGCAGCAATGCTTGCAAGAAACACTATAGGGAGAAAAGCTGCCTCAGT
>JBBSBU010000111.1:0-1705 GCA_038250975.1 Minisyncoccia bacterium | reverse complement strand
TGATATGCTCATTGGCGACTGGGGCAGGCACGAAGACCAATGGCGTTGGGCTACGTATAAGGATGGTAAGAAAACAGAGTATGTTCCAATTCCTAGAGATAGGGATAATGCGTTTTCAATTTTTGATGGCTTTTTATTGAAAAGAGCCATAGGTCTGGCAAATGCCAAGCACCTTCAAACTTTTGATGATAAAATAAAAAATATTAGAACCTATAATTTCCCAGCAAGAAATCTTGATAGGAGATTTACCAATAAATTAAATAAAGAAGAATGGATGGTGGAAGCCAACTATTTAAAAACACAGCTTACTGATGCTGTAATTGAAAATGCAGTAAAGCAAATGCCTCCTGAAGTTTATCCCCTTACTGGTTCAGAACTTATTAGAAAACTGAAAAGCAGAAGAGATAAAATTGTTGATTACGCACTTGATTATTATTTATTTCTTTCGCAAGAAGTAACTATTCCTTTATCTGAGAAGAATGATAGAGTAGAAATAAATAGGATAAATGATACCCTTACTGATGTAAGCGTTTATAAAATAGCTAAGGACGGTGATGTAAAAAATAAGCCGTACTTCCACAGGTTATTTGATAACAGAGAAACGAAAGAGATTAGAATTTTCGGAATAGCGGGAGAAGACCAATGGGATGTAAAAGGAAAAGTAAATAAAAGTATCAAGTTTCGATTGATAGGTGGGCCAGAGAAAGACGTTTATTTGGATGAATCGAGTATTAGAAAAAATGGCAGAAGAACGATCATTTATGATGATTACAAAAATGAAATTACTGGCGGCTCAGAAATAAACAAGCACCTTAGTAATGACTCTACTATTCATAACTATGATTACAAATACTTTCAACCGAGTAAAAAAGGTCTTTATCCAACCGTATTTTATAGTAACCAAGATAGAATTTATGTAGGAGCGTCTTACATTTATCAATTCTCTCAATGGAGGAAACATCCTTATGGGCAGTACCATAAAGTAGATGTGCGCTATTCAATTGTTCAAAAAGCGCCAAGCTTTACCTATACTAATCATTTACCGCAATTAATTGGTAAATGGGATTTGAGAACCTTCGCAAATTATGACGATATCTCTTGGTTAAATTTCTTTGGTATTGGAAATGATGCACCGAGAACTACAAATGATAGAAATTTTTATAGAGCGAGGGCGCACACTTTTGATGGTAAATTGGGTTTTGAAAGGGTGTACAACCTTAGAAGTAGATGGAATATCAGCGGTACTTTTCAGTCAGTAGATATTCTGCAGGACAAGGATAGACTTGTAGGAATAGATCCAGGATATAATTTCAAGGAACAGTATTCACTCAAAAAGTTTGCTGGCATAGAAGCAAGTTATCTATATCAAAATATTAATGACTCCATCTTACCAACAAAGGGTTTATATTTTTTAGGAAAGTCTTCCTACGTACAGAACATAGATGATAAAAATAGAAATGTATTTAATTATGGACTCGAGGCCGGAGTCTATATTCCATTGAGCAAAAAATTCGACTTGAAATTGAAAGTTGGTGGAGCATCCCTTATTGGTAATCCTGAATTCTATCAATACAATGCGATAGGTAGTGAATCTACTTTTAGAGGTGTACAAACCAACAGGTATGTAGGTACTAGCACGCTATACAATCAAAACGAAATACGTTTTGTTACTGATGTAAGGAGTTTTCTGTATGCAGGCAAATTT
>JBBSBU010000110.1:0-1742 GCA_038250975.1 Minisyncoccia bacterium | reverse complement strand
TGATCTACAAAGCATGGTACTGGATATACTACTTTCATTCCTAGTTGTTGTAGTGCATATCCTATGTTTGCATCATCAATGTTTGTATTGTTTCTTTCTGCGTGTTCCATTATATTTTTTATCTTATGAACCGGGAGCATTATTGCGACACCAGAATCCATAGTTCTTTTTACTATAAATCCCTCTTTTTCTGATTTTGTTTTTTCTTCTACTCTTGTTGCTAGTTCTCCTCCGAAGAATAATTGGAATGCGTGGTCTGGAGGTGCTACAAGTACCAGCTCTTCAAGCCTTTGCATAAAGTTATCACATATAATTGCATCGTCTTGGATTACTAGGTGGTAGTCTGCTCTTGGGTTATGAAGGCTCCATGCTCTCTTACAGTTCTCCCACACTCCAATATTCTTTGGGTCTTTCTTAGGTTTGTCTATCGAGAATGGAACGTCACCAAGTTTCTCTTTTAAGTAAGGGAATAGGTGTTCTCGTTCTTTACTTGCCATTATCGATATGCTTATCATTTTATTCTTCAATTAAATTAAATATAATTCTCATATCCTGAGTTTGTATATCTTGTGGTAGGTTTTCTTGTTTGATTTTATACAATTCAGTAGTACATTCTTCGTTTAGAAGTTTCTCGTATTCGTCAATTTGTTTTGTTCTTGCTCCTATGACTTCTTCGTTTTCTTCTTTTAGTATTGAAAATTCTTTATCAAATGTTTCTTGGTCTTCTATCTCGTATTTGTTATTCACGATTACTGGATTTCCACTCTCATCTTTCTTCGCATGTTTCTTTGCTATTTCTACTCGCTTAGTATCATATTCGTTGTAACTTGGTGATGGTTCTATTGATTTTTGAAATGCATCTATCTCATCTCCTATGATTTTAATGTTTCGATAGACGAAGTATCTGAACTTTCCTCCGACGTAATTCATACCTGTTAGTGCCTTATATACCCCAATTAGTTCTTTGTTTTTCATGATTATATTATATTATATTATTAATTATTTATCAACAGTTGTTCGTATTGTTCCCTTATTTTTTTACTTATGTTGATTTCATCTCTTGTTTTAATGTTTTTTGCGTAATAATAAGTTGCTGTTTTACCTTTGACTCTCCTTTCTCCTACATAATATGTTTTATACTTTATAACCTTTGTTGTTATTATTATTGTTCCACTTAGTAAATCTTCAATTGTTGTATCTAATAATGATGACATTTAATTTTGGGATTGATTAGTTATTTTTATAAACTTTTTAATTGTTTTAGTTTTCCATTTTGACATTCCAGCGTCTTTTGGGTCTTTTCTTTTATACCCCATAATACAAGCCATACAAATAGGTGCGTTCTCTCTCTTGTTTTCTATTTGTAAGACTGCTATATCTTTTCTCATACCTCTTTTACACATAGAGCATTTAGCTAATTTCCATATACCTTTAAAACCTCTAGGGTTATTTTTCTTCCATTCTTTTTTACTTTCATATTTAGCTACTGCTTGTTTTACAGCAATAGCATATTGTCTATATGGATTCATTACTCTTCCTGTTGAATTTACTGTTTTCATATAAATTTCTTTTTATCCTCTTCATAAGTTTTCTTCCAATCGACCATATCATAACTCCTATGACACCCACTGCATATCCCAGTCCTTTCTTCTTGTATCATTCTATTATACATTTTCTTTTCTGCACTATTCTTTGCATCGTTTCGTTTTTCTTGAAGTTTGTTTATTTTAAATTGTGTATCT
>JBBSBU010000109.1:0-1758 GCA_038250975.1 Minisyncoccia bacterium | reverse complement strand
GATGATTTAGGGTAAGTTTAGAATTTGATAGGAAAAGTAATCTGGTAAGAAACGAGAAAATGACATATGGTGATTTTATTTATATATTTATTGAATAAACAATAATGTTTATATTTGGGTAAGGGGTTTAACTGGAGTTAGGACGAGTTAGAGAGTCAAGTGAACTTTTTAGGTTCTTTAAGACAATCACAATGTCTAGTATTTGATATACTAACTTGGCCTATATGCTGGCGACAAATTCGCATCTTTTGATCCAAAGTCAAACATAAAATAGTATACTGCAGCATATAATCATAGGGGAGAGGAGGAACAGAAAAACTAAGAGAGGCTATCTATTTACTTCGTGCAAAGAAGATGTTTTGTATTAAACTACATAGTTTGATAGGTGAAGAGATGAGTCATTTATAGATTTACAGTCTATTGTATTTTATTATACTAACCTATCAGATAGTTGCTTTTTAAGCATAATACGAGCTTAAATCGTAAGCATAATATTTCTGCCAAACTATCTGCAATTATTGCGTCATAAAATTCCTTCCGTACTAAAAACGACAAAACAAGTCTGAAGATAAAATCCAACCTGTCTTGCGACGGTTTAAACTCAGATCATGTAACTTTTTAATAGTCGAACAGACTAACTAGGCTAGCTTCTGCAACCAGCCAGAAAAGATAATCCAACATCGAGGTAGTAATCACACTTTTCGATAAGATCTCTAAAAGTGTATCACCCTGTTATCCCTAAAGTAGCTTCGCGAAGAATAAAGTAAAAGGTCTTGGAACGATTAGAAAACACCCCAGAGTCCCCATCTAAATTTATAAGCTTCTAAAGAAACAATAAAATTAAGCTTTGTAGGGTCTTCTCGTCTTTCAGAAATACCTAGATTTTTCACTAGGTTATTAATTTTAATTTAATATATAAACAATAGTTACTACAAGTATCATTCTTTGAACAGAACTCTTATTAAAAGAACAATAATCACGCTACCTTTGCACAGTCAGGGTACTGCAGCCATTTAATACGTGTATCATAGGGCAGAAGTCACCTTAAATTATATACCTTAAGGCTATGTTTTTAATAAACAGTCTCATAGTAATAGACGAGTTTTATTTATATATAGTATTGAGTGTTAAAAATATAATAACAATTTATTAATACTTACATTATATTTATGTATAAGAATTTATACAAAGTGGAAAATTAAAACAGTGAGATTTTATTATTAGAATAGACAAAAAGGTAGTTATCAAACAAATAATACAAGCTACTTCAAAACTTTAAACCGAAGATGATGAGGAAGTTAAACTGAAATACCCTACGAGCTTAACCCGTATAGTTAGACAGCATAATATGCTGTACTTTGTAACAAAGTAGATTAACCAACCAGATAAAATCAAAATAGAATAGCTTTTGACTACTACGACACATTTAGTTAGTTATTGCTACAAGTAAAGTATGGTGAAGTAGATCTTTTGATTTCGGGAATTAGAGGATAAGTTTATTTTCTAGTAAGATCATAATACAAAAGGCAGTAGAAAATAAACCAAGAAGATAAAAAAATGCTGATACAAGAGTTAATGTTATTTTTTTGATATAAGGAGATACTAATATTTTAAATAGTGTTAAAAGTGAGAAAAGTATAGATAAAGAAATAAAACCTAATTTCTGTTTGGGAGACAAAATCTTTAGTTTGACATTCTAACATATTAAATATACTACAGAAACCATAAGACGGACTTTAGTAAGCTATCTTAGAGGTG
>JBBSBU010000108.1:0-1797 GCA_038250975.1 Minisyncoccia bacterium | reverse complement strand
GGTGCAACTTACAGGCAAATATCCAGTATAATGCGTATGAATTATTAGGTGCCTTGTTTTCCTCTGCGAGGGTGAGTGATGGTTTTGGCCGTTGAGAAGTAACGTACATGATAAGAGACGATTAACATTTATAAACACCTCTTTTTTAGGGTATTTACAAAAGCGATAGTGCTGTTATTGTGATAGTTACGTGCAAACGGCCAATTACTGTCCAATCCTGAAAAAGGTTTACACATAATAAAGAGTAAACTTATGAAGACAAAGAAAAAGGATTCACCCCTTTGTGAGAGCAAAGTCATCAGCGAGCGCTACCAGAGGAAAGTTGTTTCTCATTTAGAAAAAGGCCATCTTAGCTTTGAAGATGCATTAAAAAAATATCATGTAGGTAATGCAGCTACATTAGTTCAATGGATAAGGAAATATGGTATTTTTGATCCAGATTACATAATTATTCATAAGATGAGTATTCCAAAAGAGAAATCAGACGTTACGAAGTTAAAAGAACTTCTTAAAGTCAAAGATCAGGAGATAGCCCGTCTAAAGGAAGAGGTCTTCCTTAATAAGCAGAGGGGTATCATGATAGATGCAATTATAGAAGTTGTAAAGGCAGACTATAACATTGATTTGTCAAAAAAAGTCTTGCCCGAGTAGTTGACGAATACCTCCTTCTGGGAGGTAAAAGGGGAATAAACCTCGGTTGTCAATTACTCGGGAGAAGCCGACAGATGTATTACAAACACAAACATAGATTACAAACAAAGCAGGTAAAGGCATTTAATGTAATTGGGTTGGTTAAAAAAGAACGTGTGGATCTTCCACGCATAGGAACTTTAAAGCTTTACAATATGCTTCACAAAGAAATGAAAGAATTAAAGGTTGGTAGAGATATGTTGAATACTATATTAAAATCTAATGGATTACTTGTTCCCCCAATAAGGCAATTTAGAATAACAACTAATTCTCGCCATCACTTTAAAAAGCATAAAGATCTTGTTGCCGGTCTTGAGATAACTAGGCCTGAACAAGTATGGGTGAGCGATATAACCTATATCTACAGCCAAGGAAAACACCGATACTTGGCACTTATTACTGATGCCTACTCAAAAGTTATTATGGGCTATAGTCTTAATGTAAACATGAATGTTGAAATAGTTATAAATGCTCTGAAAATGGCTGTACAAAACAGAAATTATAGGGGAAAGGTAATACATCATTCTGATAGAGGTTCCCAGTACTGCTGCAATGAATACCAAGAATTGCTCCGGAGCGCAGGTATACGTACAAGCATGACCCAGGACTCAGATCCTTATTCAAATGCAATTGCAGAAAGAGTAAACGGTATCCTTAAACAAGAGTTTTCCCTGGAAGGGAGAAACTGCTCTTTGGAAGAATTGAGATTAATTGTAAATCAATCTATTTATGTGTACAATACCAAAAGACCACACTTCTCATGTGATTTATTAACTCCTTATAAAATGCATATGCAAAGCATACTTCCAAGAAAGGAATACGAGAGGGTTGTTCAAAAGAAAGGTCAACAAATAAATAGTAAAAACAAGTTAAGCAATGAACTCATTTAATTATATTTGTAAAATAGTGTAAACCTATCACAGGATAGGACAGTTGTCCCCATGTACACACATTCCGTTTGCGCCGAGGGTACTGCTTCATGTATAATAACAAATGACCTATTCCCCTTATTTTTTCTCAGGAGGTATGTATGCCGCCATCAAATTAGTCTGTAATATATCGTCAGGCTCTTTGGTGTTAAGCCAAGAACACAACCAACTCACAAGG
>JBBSBU010000107.1:0-1830 GCA_038250975.1 Minisyncoccia bacterium | reverse complement strand
TTATCTATACTTAAGAGTTTTAATTTCTTTTCATTTGCATAAGACACAATAGCGTGAGCAATTGGGTGTTCTGATTTATTTTCAAGAGTTGCGAGAAGAGTAATTAATTCGTCATCTGTTTTATTTGATATATTTTGAATTGAGATAAGCTCTGGTTTTCCACGTGTAAGTGTTCCTGTCTTATCAACCACTACGACATTTACCTTATGAAGTTTTTCTAATGTTCCTGCATCTTTAATTAAGATACCTTCTTTTGCTCCTTTACCTACACCAACAATAATTGCCGTAGGAGTTGCAAGCCCTAAAGCACAAGGACAAGCGATTACAAGAATACCCACAAAACAAACAAGACCATATGATAGAGCCTGAGAGAAACCTAAATAGTGAGTGCCAACAAGAAGCCACAATAGAAGTGAGACAAAAGAAAGGACTAAAACTATTGGTACAAAGATGCTTGAGATTTTATCAGCTAACGATTGAATTGGAGCCTTACTCCCTTGTGCTTCTTCTACCATTTTCACAATGTTTGCAAGCATTGTTTCAGAACCAATTTTTGTTGCTTTGAAAGTAAAAGAACCCGTTGTATTGATAGTACCTGCAATAACAGTATCTCCAACATTTTTTTCTACTGGTATTGGTTCACCTGAAATCATTGCTTCATCAACAAAAGAAGTTCCTTCAGTGAGTATGCCATCTACAGGGATTTTAGTCCCAGGTTTAACCACAATAAGTTCTCCGTGCTTTACTTGGTCAACGGATATTTCAATTTCTTTTCCATCGCGAATAACAAGAGCAGTTTTTGCTTGAAGATTTAATAATTTTTCTATAGCATCTCCAGTTTTAATTTTTGACCTAGCTTCAAGATATTTACCAAGGGCTATAAAAGTTATAACGACAATTGTAACATCATAATAGGTATGGCTCACATTTATATATGGAGCCAGATTTTGTTCAAAAGCAGTAATTATAAAACTATAAATAAAAGCAACAGAGGTACCAATACCTATAAGAGTGTCCATGTTTGCTTTACCATAACGCAAAAAACGGTAAAATCCGAGAAGATAAGGCTTACCTACAACAAAAAGTGTATAAGTTGCCATTAAGGGTAATAGGTGGTGGAAGAACTCACTTATTCCAGAATTCATTTGATGTATCAAATTATATTGAGCCAAAATATCCCAAGCCATTATACAAATACTAACTACAGCTAAAGGAGCAACGGAAATAACTTTTGTTCGCATATCTTTAATCTCATCTAGTTTTTCTTTTTTAGATTGATTTAATCCTGGATGTTCTGAATGGTCACTTGAAGACATATCCATATCATCTGCAGTAGGAAGTATAAGAGAGTAGCCGAGAGGCTCAATCTTTTTTGAAAGGTTAAGAGGATTGGTCTTCGTTTCATTATATGAAAGCTTAACTGTTTCAGTACCATAATTTACTTCCGCAGAAGAAACGCCATCTATTTTATTAAAAGTTTTCTCAATAATACCAGCACAAGACGCACAATGCATTCCTTTAATTTTATATATTTGAGGTGTATTCATAAATTATTTTCGCTTAAGACGATATACTTTTAATATCTCATCCGTAGCTTTATCTGTTTGACCTTTTTGCATCTGATGAACAACACAAGTTCCTAAATGATTTTCCATTAAAACATCTTCTATGTTTGAAAGACCTTGTTTAACAGCAGAGGTTTGTGTGATGACGTCTACACAATATGTATCTTTATCTACCATCTCTTGTAATCCTCGTACTTGCCCCTCAATGATTTTAAGTCGCTTAATAAGTTTTTGTTTATTGTATTTCATATAAAAAGTATATACC
>JBBSBU010000106.1:0-1834 GCA_038250975.1 Minisyncoccia bacterium | reverse complement strand
GTTACTATTCTCTATTGGCTAGGACAACTAACGATAGCTTATAATCGAAATCGTATTATAAATCTGAAATAATGTTATGAGCAATAGCATACCGAGTAATTTCTGAAGCATTTTTCAATCCCAACTTTTTCAAAATATTTATTTTGTGGGTACTCACAGTGGTAAGTGCAAGAGATAGATTATTAGAAATTTCCGTAAGCGTATTTCCAGCTGCCAGTAACTTAAAAATTTCAAACTCTCTATCAGATAATGAATGATGCTTTACCTCATTTGATTGGCTTTGCTCTAGCAGTTGCTCGCCTACTACAGTTGTAATATATTTTTTCCCGGCAAGTATTTTCTCTACTGCCGACACTAGTTCCTCTGGCGCTGCATTTTTATTCATATAACCGTATGCTCCAGCTTTCAGCACTCGCACTGCATATAATTCTTCTGGGTAAATGCTTAGGATGAGTACTTTTATATTGGGGTCTATCAATTTTATTTGTGTAAGGCACTCTATTCCGCTCCTTCCCGGCATATCTAAGTCAGAAATGACAAGATCATATTGATTTTTCATCACTTCGCTAACCAATGACTCGCCATCATCAACTTCAGTAATTTCTAGGTGAGAAAATTTATCTTTCAAAATTCTAATCAATCCTATTCTTATAAAACTGTGATCATCTGCAATTATAATTTTTATCATTGACTCAAATATTTTTCTCAGTAGAAAAGGGAATGCTAAAACTAATTGTAGTCCCCTTTCCTATAATAGATTGTATATCTAATAACCCTCCTTGGTTGTAAAGGCGCTCCTTCATACCCAAGATACCAAAACGCTTTTTTACACTAGTATCTGTAAGGCTAAATCCTTTTCCATTATCAGTTATAATTACTGATAAATTATTCCCCTTAATGGATATATCACAGGCTACCTTAGAAGCTTCTGCATAACGCATAATATTTGTAAGCGATTCTTGATATACTCTAAAGATACAATCTGCCACCGCTTCAGGAATTTCTACATCAGTGAAATTATGGGTAAAGGTCAGCGAAATCTTTGCAGTTTGTATGAATGATACATTTTGATTTTTTAAAGCTTCTATAAGATTACGTTCATGCAGGACGGCAGGTCTAAGCTCAGTAAGAATTCTCCTTACTGACTCATTCCCATCATTGAGCAGACTAATAATATTTGATAAATTTTCTTTAGTTACTTGATTCAAATCTCCACCTTTTTCAAAAATCCATCCCACATCCATTTTTATAGCGGTAAGTTTTTGTCCCAGTTCGTCATGTATTTCTCTAGAAATTCTTTTTCTTTCCTCATCTCTAATGCTAGTAAGATGAGAAGCAAGTTCTCGAATATCGGTATAGGATTGTTGAAGCAACTTTTCTCTATTTCTTTTCTCAGAAATGTCAATACATACTGCGATTATGCAAGGCTGATCTTCATAATTTAGAAGATATCCATTGATGTAGAATGGAATTTCTGAACCGTCTTTACTGACAATTATTGCTTCAGAATCTCCCCAGCCATTGGCAAAAACCTTTGCAGCTTCCTCAGACATTCTTACCCTATCAGATGGTTTGAAAAAAATTCTTGGATCCATTGTTTCAATCTCATTACTGGCATAGCCAGAAATAGACTCTAGATTGGTGTTCCATCTCAAAAGTTGTCCTGCCTTGTTATGGAGGTAGAAAATTCCAGGTAAACTGTTGATGATGGAATTAGATAAGTCTCTTTCTTTTACAACCAACTCCTGGTTTTTGATTTTTTCTGTTATGTCTCTGCCGATGATTAAAATTCTTCCGTCAGATATCATTTTTGAAGTGGTGTCAAGTACAAAAG
>JBBSBU010000105.1:0-1907 GCA_038250975.1 Minisyncoccia bacterium | reverse complement strand
TAGGTATCCACATCGCAGATGTATCACACTATGTCAGGATTAATTCTTCTCTTGATAAAGAAGCTCAAGCTAGAGGAACTTCTGTTTACTTGGTAGACCGGACTATCCCAATGCTACCAGAAGAGTTATCTAATGAACTTTGCAGTTTGAATGAGAATACAGACAGGCTTACTTTCTCAGCAATATTTGAGCTAGATAACAACGGTAAAATATACAGTGAATGGTTTGGGGAAACTGTAATCCACTCTAATAAAAGATTCACATACGAGAATGCTCAAGAAATTCTCGATAATAAAAAAGGAGAATACTTTGAAGAACTATCGATCCTTAACAATACCGCCAAAAAACTTTTAAAGAAAAGATTCGCAGAAGGAGCGATAATGCTTGAACAAGAAGAAGTCAGATTCAAATTAGACAAAGATGGAGTTCCTATATCTGTCTATACAAAGAAGCGAGGAGACACGAACAAGCTGGTTGAAGAATTCATGCTACTTGCAAACCGCCAAGTTGCTGAGTACATGTCGACTAAGAAAATAGGTAAGCAAAGTGTCTTTTTATATAGAATACATGGCTTACCGAACAAAGATAAAATGAAAGATTTATCGACCTTCCTCAAAAGACTTGGCTATAATATGAAGTTAAAAGATGGGATAATTCCTTCAGAAGAAATCAACATCCTAATCCAAAAGCTAGAGAACAATCCCCTTCGCGACACAGTCCACACTGCAATAATAAGAACTATGGCTAAAGCGATATACTCAACTAAGAACATAGGGCACTACGGTCTTGGATTCAAATTCTATACTCACTTTACTTCTCCGATTAGAAGATATCCAGACGTAATAGTCCACAGACTCTTAAAAGATTTTCTAAATGGAAAGCCTATTCCAAAAGAGAAATGGTATGAGTATGAAAAGATGAGTCAAGAGGCGTCAAGCCAAGAGAAAGAAGCGGCTGAAGCTGAACGCTCTTCAATAAAATATAAACAAGTAGAGTATATGTCCAAACGTGTCGGTCAAGCTTACGAAGGTGTCATTACTGGTGTTACAGAGTGGGGTTTATATATAGAAGAAAAAGAAACAAAGTGTGAAGGCATGGTTAGAATGAGAGATTTGAAAGATGACTATTATGTTTTCGACAAGAAGTACATGAGTATTAGAGGTCAGAAAAGTCACAAGAAATATACTTTGGGAGATAAAGCTAAGTTCAAAGTTACGGGAGCAGATATGAACAAAAAGACGATAGATTACACTCTCCTATAATTTAAAAGATTAAAAATAAAGAAAAATAAACTCAAAAGAAATGAAGCATAAAAAGTTATACATAATAATACTGACTTTCATATTTATGTCACTTCTTGTGTCCTTTTACTTCATGAGCAAAACAGAAGCTCCAAAATACTTAGAGGGTTCTAGCTTAAAAGATAGTACTGAAATAAAGGATACCTTGAGGCCAGCAGAAGAAATAGCTCCTCCGACTGAAACCGAAAAATATAAAATAGTAAGTAGAAGCATTGTTTCCCCAGAAAGCACACTAAATAAAAAGAAGGTAGTACTCCTAACGATAGATGATGGACCAGGCTCACGCACGAAAGAGATGATATCTATACTAGAGAAGCATAATGCCAAAGCAATATTTTTCATAAACGGAATGCACAACAAAGCTAATCCTGGAGTCATAAAATATATAAATGATGAGGGCTTTTCTGTTGGTAACCATACATGGGATCACGCCAATCTTAAAAAGAAAAATGATGAGAAAATAACCATAGCTGAAATAAATAAAAATACAGAGCTTATCCTAAGCGAGACAGGTGCATTACCCAAATTCTTCCGTGCTCCGTATGGTGAAAGTAATTCCCAGATAAGGAATTTTGTGAAAGATCAAGGAATGATATTTATGGACTG
>JBBSBU010000104.1:0-1918 GCA_038250975.1 Minisyncoccia bacterium | reverse complement strand
TGCTTTTCTTGTTTAAATATTTATTACATATTGTAATGAATTGGTTTATTGAATCATCTTTCGCCTTCTGCTGTTCATATAAACCAACCAGCTTCGATAGAAAATATACTAGTTGATCATGTTGAGTAGAATTTATTTCTCCAGAACTCACTAACTCTTTAATTTTTCTCCTATCAGATTCTGATATATTCTTTTCACCAACACGACTCAAAACTATATTCAGCGTATCAGGCTGAATACTATCTCTCATCTCTTGGGTAATTTTAATGCCCGCAACAAATTGAGTTAAAATTTCACCCGTAATCTTTGAAAAAAGATTGAGTGCTGAGTTTTTGATCTCAGTTGTAAGCTCATCAAACTTATCACTAACATCATCCATTCCAAATTGAATAAGTTTACTTTCTCCCTCTCCAAAACTTAAACGCTCAAATTTCTCTTCTTCATAACCTAAATTTTTAAGGTCTTCTTCAATTCTTCTATATGTTGGAAAATACAGGATGGATTCGTTAAAGTTCTCTTGAATGGTTGTTCTAATTTTGTCAACCTTACTTTTTTGATCTTCTCCTTTTTCACTCCTGAATCTCACATCGATCTCTTCTAATATGTCGTCGTAGTATTTAGAGGGTATCCTATATTTATCTAGCAGACTTGGTAAGCGTATACGAACTATTTCCTGCGGTGACGAGCTTTTCCTCATCTCTCTCCGTAGTATCTCTATCTCTCTACTAGGCAAAAACTGTCTCAGTGAAGAAATAAACTCAGAAATATCGTGTTGGTAAAATGACTTCAAATCATTCTTTTTGATTTCTACACTCACTCCAGACAAAAAATCAAGACCTATGGAGTCAAAGTCTATTGCGCTCAACTTATGAAACTTACAAGATATTGAGTAGTACAGTGCGTTTAGAATCGTAGTTTTTCCAGAACCGTTTTCTGCAATTAGAATGATGGATTCTTTCTCGAAAGGAATTTCGACATCTTTAAAGCCAAATAAGCCGTTAATTGAAAACGACTTTAATTGACTTGAGTTCAAACGATCTCCAAGTAACATAACTATAAATTCCACTAGCTAGTGATCAAGACAACTTCAAAATAGACAAAACGTATTCTAGAAGGTTTACCGTTACACGACGTATTAATCATAGCCTATAATTAGCTGCATGAGAATCGCTGTAATCACCCTATATGTCACGTTATACGGAAAGTTTCTGGCTAAAACACAATTTTTGGGTAGTTAAACAGCAAGTTTCTGCCTAATCATCTAAATAGCATATTATTCCGGTTAGATTGTGTGTTATTCATGTAATCGATAATAAGAAATGATAAAAGAACCATGAAAGTTTCTTCTAAGAAAAATCAACCAGTGTTGGTTATAGATCGATCGCCCCAAGAAAACATTCTCGATATGGTAGCGATCGTGGGCATTGTCCTGAGTTTTGTGATCGTAATTTATCATTGGCAAACCCTGCCGGAAAAGATACCTACTCACTTTGATTTTGCTGGGAATGTTAACCGCTTTAGTTCTAAAAATACCCTCTGGATTTTCCCCCTCAGCTCAACTTTTTCCTTCTTTCTTTTGAAGATTGTTGGTCGCCGTCCCCATACATTCAATTATCCGATCGCCATCACTCCAGAAAACGCCGCAGTGCAGTATCGCCTAGCCCTGACAATGATGTATTGGCTCCGTGCCGAAATGATCTGGCTTTTTACTTTAATTCAATGGCAAATTGTTGTAGCAGCAACTTCACCCGGCTACGGCTTCAATCCCCTCGTTATCCTCCTCCCCATGGCGATCGTTATCTGCACAGTAGGATTATATTTCTGGAAATCTCTACAAGCTCGATCGTAACCAGTGTAGCTATTAGAGGATTTCTGAAAAATCGGCATCTATGAAGCCTTGGCAGTTGAAACCGCCAGA
>JBBSBU010000103.1:0-1925 GCA_038250975.1 Minisyncoccia bacterium | reverse complement strand
TGACCGTCATAAATAAAGGAGCAAAACGAATAAGTAGACCAAAGACAATAGCAATCATTAGATTTGCCAAGATTCCAGCAATAGCAACTAGGAAAGTTCCTTTCTTCTCATTCTTTAAATTTGCTGGATTGTAAGGCACAGGACGTGCCCAGCCGATAACGAAGCCAGCGTTCATAAATACAAGAAGTAAAGGAAGAATGACTGAACCAAAAGGATCCAAATGCTTTATAGGGTTTAGAGTAAGGCGGCCACTTTCACGAGCAGTATTGTCTCCTAATAGATACGCCGTGTAGCCATGAGCAACCTCATGAATTACCACAGACATTATAAGCACTATTATATAGAATATACCGTCAATCGCTTGCATATGCATAACTTATATGATAGCATATGACTCACATATGGCAAAAGTTTGTGATATAACAAAAAAGGGTTCAATTATGGCAGGGGGGTACTCGAACGTTGTTCGTGCTACCAAGTTTAACCCTACAGGAATGGTCCGTAAATACACAAATCTACAAAAGAAGCGCATCTATGTACCCGAACTTAAGAAGTACTTCCCTCTTACACTTTCAACTAAAGCAATCAAAACAATAAATAAAAACGGTGCTTATGCAACATTAAAGAAAGCAGGAATCATCAAATAAAAATCTCGACAAACAGTCGAGATTTTTATTTAACTAAACAGAACTTCCAAAATTACAAAATTAAGATAATCTCATAAAAAGGTCCAGATAATTTTCTGCTGAAAATTTCTTCATTGCTCGAGCCGTCACTCTTGCGCGTGCCCTTTTTATAAGATTATTTTAATTTTTTAATAAAACATTTCCATCTGTCTTAAAGATTATATTTCCCTTATCTGCTGTACTTAAGAATGGTATGTTTAGTTTTTTCAACCTATCTAAAACATCTTGGTGTGGGTGACCATATTTATTATTCTTATCTACAGAAATTACAGCTATGCTTGGATCCACTTTCTCTAGCCAAAGCTCACTTGAAGATGTGTGCGAGCCGTGATGCCCTAGCTTCAAAACGTCACACTTTAAAGAGCTATCGCTTTCATTCCACTCTATCAGATTCTCTGTGTATGTTGTGGCATCTCCTGTAAACATGAAGCACTCACCTCTGTAGACAAGCTTCCCCACTATCGAGCCGTCATTACTTTCAAAATTTGAAACATCTCTATCTGGAAATAAAATTTCAAAATAAATATTTTTATTTTGATCTAAAGTTACACGCGTCCCCTTTCTTGCAATAATTTTATTTATCTTATCTTTATTTACTTTTTCTTCAAGACTTGCAAACACTTTCGATGTAGAAGTAGCTCCATTCTCTATAATATTATCTACTTTATAATTCTCTAGTAATAAAGGGAATCCTCCGATGTGATCTTGGTCTCCATGTGTTGCCAGAATAATATCTATAGACCTGTCAGCAAAAGGCATAACTTTCGCCAGACTTGAAAGTAGCTTTGCATCAGGCCCTCCATCTATTAGCATCTGTTTACCATTAGGAGCTTCAATGTATATAGCATCACCCTGACCCACATCTAAAAATACAACTTTTAAATAATTATCAGTTAGACTATTTTGGTAGATATAAAACCAAATAAGAGCAGTCAAAATAACCAGTAAAATAAGGATTAAATATAGTATATTTTTTCTAATTTGCTTCATGTATAATATATATATTAACATTAAATACACTAAAACATTATGGAAACATTTAAAGAAAAAAAAATATTAATTGATAAGAGCGAGATTACTTATTATGATGAGGGCAATGGTAATTTAACAATCGTTTTTGTGCACGGGTTTCCATTTAATAAATCATTTTGGAAACCTCAATTAGAGTTTTTAAGTAAGCAGCATCGTGTAATAGCTTATGACATTAGCGGCTTTGGAAATTCTGATGAGAAAGTAAAT
>JBBSBU010000102.1:0-1925 GCA_038250975.1 Minisyncoccia bacterium | reverse complement strand
TTGAGAGTGTCATGCCTGGGTTAGTTGTCGAGAGTGGGCAGGTGAGTACTACCAATCTTGCTGATGGAGCTACAGAGTCAACTCCACCAGCTGAGCCCTCTTCAAGTGGTACAACAATAATTGATACCATAATAAACTCAGGTTTAGTTCAGAGTCTCATCGGCGGAGATACAAATGAGTCTTCTTCTACAGATTCTGTGGCGGGGACAGCTGAGAATACGCAAGAAGTGAGTGAGATACCTAGTCCAACATTATCCCCAGAACCAGAAGTCGTTATTATCCCTACTTCATCACCTAATCCAGTCTCAACATCATAAGCACCATCATAAATATGCTCTAAAATCTTCCCCAAAGCCTTGCTTTGGGGAAGATTTTAGATATAATTATATATATGAGCTTAAGAAAAATGCCATTAGTTCCTGGTGAGTATTATCATATTTATAATAGGGGTAATAACAAAGCTCCCATTTTCCTGGATGATGAAGATCGTAGTAGATTCACAAAATTACTATATCTTTGTAATTCTATAAATAAGATTAACTTTCGTGAAGATATAGTTGAGAAAAAGATAGAAGTTTGGGATTTTGAAAGAGGGGATCAAATCGTATCAATAGGTGCTTGGGTTCTCATGCCGAATCATTTTCATTTGTATATAATATTTTCACCTCTCACACCAAAGCAAGGCTTTGGGGGACAGAACAACATAACTCATTTTATGAGTAAACTTTGTACTGCCTACGCAAAGTATTTTAATAAGAAATATAATAGGACAGGTTCTTTGTTTGAAGGTAAGTTTAAGTCTGTCCATGTTGGAGATGATATTCAAGCCAAATACTTATTCTCATATATTCACTTAAATCCTATAAAGTTAATTCAGCCAGATTGGAAGGAAAAAGGAATAAAAAGCAAAAGCACCGCAATAAAGTTTTTAGACACATATAGATGGAGTAGTTATTTAGATTTCTTAGAAATAAAAAGGAATGAAAATTTAATTTTAGATTTAAAGAAATTCCCCGATTATTTTTTAACGAAAGAAGAATTTAAAGAGGAGATTTTTGAATGGATACAAAATAAAGAATAAATAGACGATTTGGCCTATTTTCTCTTCATAGGGTCTTTCTTCAAAGGAAGGGTATTGGCCCCTAACTTGTATAGATCTTATTATTTATTATGAAAAGTGTGTGATATAATGTGACTATATTAATTAATAATTAAGATAATCATATCTCCTTGTCTAATATTAAAAGGACGTATGATTTAATAAACAGCATGCAAAATCAAAAGGGGAATATAGGTGTTATCATTTCTTTTATCATTGTTGCTGGTGTCATTGGGCTTTTAATTTATGCTCTTATGAACAAGCCAGTAAAAGTAGATCCATTAGAAGGCATAACAAAAGTAGACAGTATAGAAAATACTAATAAAGATAGTCAGGCCGAAGGCGAGAAGGAGGGCCAATTACAAGAGGAATCATTAATAACAAATAAAAATATGGAAACAAATAAAAATGCAAGTGCAAAGAATGGAGATACTTTAGTAATGAATTACACTGGGCGTTTTACTAATGGTAAGACTTTCGACTCGAACGTTGATCCGAAGTTCGGGCACGTAGAGCCATTCAAGTTTAAATTAGGTGCGCATCAAGTAATTGCTGGATGGGATGAAGGTTTAGTTGGTATGAAAGTAGGTGAAAAGAAGACTCTTACTGTTTCTCCAGAAAAAGGTTACGGTCCAAATGATTATAATGGCATTCCAGGTGGCTCAACACTTATCTTTGAAGTTGAGTTAGTTGGAATCGAATAAAATTATGAAAGAAAAAGGCAAATTGTTTTTCAAGAAAAATATCAGAAGAAAGAGAACTTGGATTATTCTAGCCATTGTTTTTATCGTTGCCTTGTCTTTTATTTTTAAGAAACCAGCCAGTG
>JBBSBU010000101.1:0-1945 GCA_038250975.1 Minisyncoccia bacterium | reverse complement strand
CGGCTCATTACACCAATCTGTACATTGTCAGAACCAATTACACGAAGTTCGCCCGCGCGTATTTGGTCATTTGATTTAAAATAAAGATTAGTTTTCTTCAACTCTGTAAACTTTGTGTATTATATCAGGCTAGAGATTTAGTTTCAATTTCCTCTTTGATATTCTTGATAAAATCGCCTATTGGCATCTGTCCATAATCCTTACCACTTCTCCCTCTTTCTGACACAACTCCATCTTTTTGATCTCGATCTCCGACAATTAACATGTAATTTACTTTTTCTTCAGTTGCCTTTCTTATCTTATTTCCCAAAGTTTCATTATCACTATCAAGTTCCACTCTGATCTCGTTTTCTCTTAATTCCTTGGTAATTCCTTTAGCGTATTCAACATTTCTTTCCGTAATTGGTAAAACTTTAACCTGCACTGGTGATAGCCATGTAGGAAAATCTCCTTTGTATTTCTCAATTAAAAATGCAATTATTCGCTCAATTGCACCAATTGACGATCTATGAACTACAACAGCTTCTTCATTCTCTCCCTTTTCATTTATAAAAGTTAAATTAAATCTCTTTGGCATAACAAAATCATATTGAACAGTAAACGCTGTATCTTCTTTTCCATTAGCATTCACCATTTGAATGTCTATTTTTGGCCCATAAAAAGCAGCTTCTCCATCAGCTTCCACAAATTTAGTTTTTCTTGATTTCAACGCTTTACGAAGTATTTCTTCAGCTTCATCCCATGCTTTGTCATCTTTAAAATATTTCTTTTCATCACTGCGATCTCCTAATGACAATCTGTAGCTATAATCTTTATCCTTAACTAAACCTAACACCTTAGTAACGTGATCAATCAAATCCATTACTTTACTTATTTCTTCTCCAGCGTTTTCCTTTTGAGTGATAATATGGGCATCAGATAAACAAAAGCTCCTTACTCTTTGTAATCCCATCAATTCTCCCGACTGTTCATATCTATAAAGTTTTGCAAGTTCTGCATATCTAATTGGAAGATCTCTGTAGCTTCTTGGTTTACTTAAATATAGTTCAAAGTGATGTGGACATGTCATTGGGCGAAGCATATATTCATCGTCATCTATGGTAATAGGAGCATACATTGAATCCTTATAGTATGGATAATGTCCACTTTTCTTGTATAAATCTAGATTTGCAATATCTGGAGTATAAACATGACTATAACCCCATTTTATCTCAGTATCAACTATAAATCTTTCAAGTTCACGTCTTATTGCAGCTCCTTTTGGAGTCCACAAAGGAAGACCTTTTCCAACAGTTTCAGAAAAAGTAAACAAATCAAGTTCACGTCCTAAAACTTTATGGTCAAAAGGCTGCTCTTTTTTCTCTTCAATAACTTTACTCATAAATATATAATATTTGTTTGAAGACGTTTGTGAGGACGTGGTTCCACTTCAATTACTTCTCTTTTATCTCTTAGCTCCTTGGTTGGTGAATCCAAATCATAGCTTTAAGATAAATATATTATCTATCTATAAGAATAATATGTCAACAAATTATTTTAAAGCTCCCTGAGTTACTTTAACAATATTTGCTATCCAGTTTCCTACTAGTGGTAGCCCTCCAAGTTGATTAAGAATAAAAATAATAACAGTTGATACAATGGCAAACCCCACAGTAGCTCCAAAAGCAGTACCAATCCCAGTTATGAATCCTCTCTTAAATCTTTGCCAGTTAGTTGTTTTTATAATTTTCTTTTTAACCATTTTGTGGACCCGAAGGGAGTTGAACCCTTGTTTCATCTATGCCATAGATGCGTGCTACCGTTATACTACGGGCCCGGAATTAACGAATTTTATCATATTGTTTGCCAGGTACTCGAGCTCTAACTGAATATTTGTATTAAAATAATAAACACTGCATACACCTTTATAATTTACTTTTTTAGTTTTAAACCCTTGTGTCCTTTT
>JBBSBU010000100.1:0-1976 GCA_038250975.1 Minisyncoccia bacterium | reverse complement strand
GTCTACATCTTCAAGAGGGATAATAGTTCCTTTCTTAGGTTTGAAAAGTCCAGACTGTTCACATACTTCCATGTTTGTTTTTAAGGATCTTCCGTCTAGGATAATCTTTTTTCCTAGGGATTCGGCAATTTCAACTATTTTTACTAGTCGTGTTATATGAGAAGCGAAAGCAGCAATAATTATGCGACCAGTTCCTTGTTTTATGAGTTTATCTAATCCCTCATGAACCTTTATTTCAGGCAAGGCAAATCCTTCATTCTCAATGTTAGTTGAGTCAGTTAAAAGTAAAAGTACTTTTTCTTTATCAAAGAATTTGTACTCCTTTTCTTCTTCTTCTGAGACAACTCCATCCACTTGGTCTAGTTTGTAATCTCCTGGTGTCACTATTACTCCGTACGGTGTTTCTATTACGATTCCCATTGAATCAGGAACAGTATGTGTAACGCCGAAGAATCTGACTTTTATATTTCCTGCATATATGATGGAATCCTTCTCAACTATGTTTGTATTAAGTGCAGGTAAGTGTGAAAATTCCTCTTGTCTTTTCTTGATCATTAAAATCGAAAGATTTCTAGAATATATTGGTGGATTTCCAATTCTACTCATAACCAAAGGGACTCCTCCTATGTGATCTAAGTGTCCGTGAGTTATAAACATAGCTCTTATTTTATCTTTTCTTTCTTCTAGATAGGTTGTGTTTGGAATTATATAATCGATACCTGGAGTATCTTCTGTTTTAAATTGCATTCCAGCATCTATAACTATAATGTCGTTACCTATCTCTATGGCGGTCATGTTCTTTCCAATTTCTTCAACACCCCCAAGTGGTATTATACGGATAACTCCTGCTTCTGGTGGAGGGATAAGGTTTGTTTTATTTTTCCTGATTATAGTGTTTGTTTCTCTTGGAGGAACAGGGTTACTCATGCGAGGTCTTCTTCCTCCTTTATTATTTCCATATTGGTAACTTCCACGACTTGGCATCTTGTTGTTTTTCTGTGTGGATTGCTTGTTTAATGTTTGTTTGTCAGCTAACTTAGGCATCCCTATTTTAGGGACGCCAGGCTTATGGAGAACTCTTATGTTGTTCGTTTTACGAAAATGAAAGTTGTTATTTTTGTTTTTCAAATTCTGTTCAGTTTTAATCTTTTCGTTCATAGTTTTTTATTTTTTTTATTTAATGATTTTAATTATTTTGCAAAAATCTTCCATACTCGATCCTTATTTGCATACCACGTATAGACAGAAGAGAATCTATCAGATGGACTTATTAAGGAGTCTAGGTTTGCGTTATTTAATTTATTTTTAATAACATATATATATCTAGGTGAGTATATTAATAAGGCTGGTAAATCTTTATTAAATATTTCGACGAAGTCTTCATATTTAGAATTTCTATCCTCATTTTTAGTTATTTTTTGAGCGTCTTCTAGTATCTTGTCTACCTTAGGATTACTATACATAGATATGTTTAAACCGGGCTCTTTCTTTTGTGATGAATGCCAGAATGAGAATAGATCAGACTGATGGTTTATTATTTGTCCAAAGAATAAACCTTCATAGTCCCGATTTTTTATTATTTGGTTTAATGGTCCCATTTCATAAACTTTTTGGATATCTACCTTGACGCCTATCTTCTCTAGTTGTTTTTTTATTATTTCTGTTGCCTGTTTAAGTTCTGGAGTATCACCGGTTGTTAAGGAGAATTCAAGCTGAATAATTGGTCCGTTGTCAGTCTTAACTTTTTCGGTTATCTTTTTACCTTTAACTGTTTTTGTCTTACTGATATATGTTACTCCTCCTTTTGATCTGAATCCATCTTCATTTAGCATCCATCCACTCTTATCTAGTAGCTCGTTTGCTTTTTCTATTGAAGATTCTTTTCCTTCGTTATTGTTTGTTAAAATTGTTTCAGGTATTGGGCTGTTTACAACTTCTCCATAACCATATAAAACTTTATCTACTATTTCTTTTTT
>JBBSBU010000099.1:0-2007 GCA_038250975.1 Minisyncoccia bacterium | reverse complement strand
GAAAATGTAAAGAAATTAATTGATGCTGTAAATTCTGGAACTATCGAAAGCAAGGATAAATACACAGGTGAGCTTTCTCCAGTAACAGCCGATGATCACATCATAGGTAGTATGGACGCTCCAATCGTTATAGTTGAATACTCAGACTATGAATGCCCTTACTGCAAAGTATTTCACGCAACACTACAGAAAATGGCAACAGAATCAAACGGTGAGATTGCTTGGGTTTATCGTCACTGGCCAATACACCAGAACTCTTTCGATAAGCTTATGGCAGCAGAGTGTGTAGCAGAAATAAAAGGAAACGATGCTTTCTGGAAATACAGTGACTTGCTCTTTGGATTATTAAAGACTGCAAACGACCCTGTAACAGATCAATTATAATTGAATTAAAAAATGCGTAGGCCCTGGCCTACGCATTTTTTAATTTGTAACTATTTTAATTAATCAAAATAGTTTTTCAACCTTGCTATCTTTTCATTATTTCTTAGCTTTTCATGAACCTTAGCTTCAATCTGACGGATACGCTCACGAGTAACTCCGAACTCTTGCCCTACTTCTTCGAGAGTATGCTGGACACCATCATTTAGTCCATATCTTAACTCTAGAATCTTTCTCTCTTTTGGTGACAATGTTTCAAGTACTTCTTTAATCTGATCAGAGAGAATACGACGTGAAGCATCTTGGTCTGGGCGAAGTATTTTATCATCTGGTATAAATTCACCGCGAGTAGACTTCTCATCATCATCTCCTATTGGTTGCTCGAGAGATACTGTCTCTTGGTTTATCTGTTCAATAATGTGTATTTTCTCAACTTCAAGATTCATTTCAGTAGCAATCTCTTCAACAAGAGGCTCACGCCCTAAGTCCTGAGAAAGCCTGCGGACAACCTGTTTGTATTTAGAGATAGTTTCTACCATGTGAACTGGAATACGGATAGTGCGAGACTGGTCAGCTAAAGCACGGGTTATAGACTGACGAATCCACCAAGTAGCATATGTTGAGAATTTGTAACCCTTTGTCCAATCAAACTTTTCTACGGCCTTAAAGAGGCCTAAGTTTCCCTCTTGAATCAAGTCAAGAAGAGTAAGATCAGAACTTCTTCCGACATACTTCTTAGCGATAGAAACAACGAGACGGAGGTTTGCACGAGCAAGCAAGTTCTTAGCTTCAATGTCCCCCTTCTCAATCCTTTTGGCTAGCTCTCTTTCTTCGTTTGCAGCAATCAGAGGGTATTGACCTATCTCTTTAAGATACATCTGAATAGAATCGTAAGTCTTAGCATCCTTGCTATACTTTAAAGCAAGCTTCTCCATATCTCCAGATGTATCGAGTAGGTTTCCACCTTCGAGTACATCGATACCAGCCACAGAAAAACGATCGTATAATTCATCCAAGAATAATATATTTGTTTCGATATCTGGAAATTCTTTTATAATCTCATCGTAAGTTACAAACCCTCTCTTCTTCCCTTTCTCTATCATAAGAGCGGCTGTTGCTTCTTCGCTTATTCTCTTCTTCTCTAGAGCATCCTTCTTTACTGAAGGTTTTTGTTTAGAAACTTTTGCCTTAGGATTTGCACTTTTAGACTTTACTACTTTTTTTACAGTCTTCTTTATAATCTTTTTAATTACTTTTTTGACAATCTTTTTAGTTATAACCTTCTTTACTGCAACTTTTTTAAGCACCTTTTTAACTGGCTTTTTAAGTGTAGTTTTTATTTTTGAAGCTATTTTTTTATTTTGAGTTTTTTTCTTTTTAATCATAAAATTATTTTGATCTGTGACTTCTAATTTCTTCTAATCTCTCTCTTATTTTTTGGAATTCCTCCATTGGACCAGGGTCAGAATCGGCCTCCCTGTTCTCTTTTTGATTAATTTTATCTTGTATTAAAATTTTCCTATTATTCAGCACTTCTTCTTCTAAGTTTAATATTATTTCATCTATATCTCGTGAAATATCTTTTATTCTGTTACCATACCACATCTGAGCTTCAGATGCGAGGTT
>JBBSBU010000098.1:0-2012 GCA_038250975.1 Minisyncoccia bacterium | reverse complement strand
TAGTCAGACGCCAATCAAAGAAAAAAATGATCTCGTAAATAATCTTCGAAAAGTTTTAGGTGAATTAAAAGTTTTCTGCAAAGAAATTGATGTTGATATAAAAGCTATACACGAGGCTAAAGATTTTGATAAATTGGCTTTGATAAATAAAGCTGTAGACGAACTTCTTGTAAATGAAGAAACAAAGAATGAGTTTATTTCATTAAGTAATTACACAGCTCAAATTTTTGGAGCTATATTGCCAGATAGAAGTGCAGGAGAATTCTTTGAGGAAGTTAAATTGTATAGAGTCTTGGCAGAAAGAATAAGGATACTTACAAGGAAAGATATAAATGTGGAGGAGATATCTGATGCGATAGAAACTCTTCTTGATAATGCGATAAAAACAGATGGGTATACTATTTCAGATGAATATAAGCCATATGATTTAAGTAAAATTGATTTTGAAAAATTGCGTAAATTTTTTGAGAAAAATAAACACACTGAAACAGAAAAGTTAAAACAGTCACTTGCTGATAAATTGGCTGATATTGTAAAACTCAATCCAACTAGAGACAGACTTATTGAAGCCTTTGAAAAACTCCTTGCTGAATATAATTCTGGATCAAAGAATATTGAAGAATTTTTTGAAGCTTTGATGAAGTTTGCTAAATCTTTAAATGAAGAAGAGCAACGTGGGGTACGAGAGGAACTGACAGAGGAAGAATTAGCTATTTTTGATTTATTATATAAGCCAGAGTTAAAAGAAACAGAGATTAAAGATATAAAGAAAGTTGCCAAAGACTTATTGCAGAAACTTAAAGAGAAAGCACTAATCCTTGATTGGAGACGAACTCAACAGGGACGTGCAGGTGTTCTTGTTACTATTAAAGATGTACTTTATGAAGAATTACCAAGTCCTTATAACGAAGGATTAATTGAAGCCAAGACAGCAAGAATTTTTAGCCATATCTATGAGAGTTATTTAGGAGATGGACAGAGTGTGTATGTTTAAGAAGTTTTTATGGACGAAGAAACATTTGAACAAGCTAAAGAAAATGATTTGACCCTAGATGAAGCAGAAGAACTTCAAGATTTTAAAGATGAGACAGGATTAGATGGAGATGATGCCCTAGAAATTTGGCAAGATTTATAATACGATCTTAAGTAGATTATTTAAATACATTGAATTGAAAGTAAGGGCAAAGTGTAGGTAATCAAATTAAAGTGATTTTTTGGGTCAAATTTGATATTATATAAGGTATATATGACTAAAGAAGATATACTTAAGAAAATAAAATATGGCCTTGAGATAGCAAGTGAACTCTCGGATCTTGAATTTAAGACTGCAACCAGTAGTGTCCCAAATGATATCTGGAGAAGTATTTCGGCTTTTGCTAATCGTCGTCATGGTGGTTTATTGGTATTTGGTGTAAATCAAAATACTAATTCTATAACTGGATGTAATAACATAGATCAAATGCAAACTAAACTAACTGAGTATTTTAATGACAAGATGAGTTTTGTTCTTCGCCCCGAATATCATGTTATTAAAACAGAGGAGAAAACAATACTTGCTGTATATATTCCTGAATGCCCGAAAGATTATATGCCATGTTATTTTAAACACATGGGTTTGCCTAATGGAGCATATATTAGAGAGGGGAACACAAGTCGTAAAATTACAGATAATGAGTTCAGGACTTATGTTGCTACTTCAAAAGAATTTCAGTTTGATCAATCAGAAGCAAGAAACACTCAAAAAGAAGATATTTCTACAGAAAAAGTATTATTGCTTTTAAATCAAAGTGAATCTAATCTTAAGAGAGGTGCTGTGCCTGTTGTTAATGATGTAGCTCTAGAAAATCTAAATATTGTAGCTTCTTTTGATGGTGAATACAAACCAACTATAGGAGGATATTTAATATTTGCTAAAAAAATTCCATCAAATAAAAGCCCTTATGATCGTTATGCAGTACGCTGTATTAGGTATGCAGGAAGTGATCCATCTTCTGAAATAATTGACTCCGTTA
>JBBSBU010000097.1:0-2036 GCA_038250975.1 Minisyncoccia bacterium | reverse complement strand
TGACCTACACCTCGTTCTCCATAACCCCTCAATACAAGCTCTCTTTTGACCGCAGGGCTACTGAAAACCTTATGGGGTTGTCTGATGACTGATTTTCCATAACTAGCCTCACGCAAGGCTCTAGCTTTGTTTTTTCTTCCAGTATTAAGCCAGATATCTATTGCTCTGAGCTGTCTATATGAAAGTGGTTTTATGTTGTTGCCTTTAATCATATCGTCTATGTTAATTATTTAATGTATGCTCTCTCTGTCATTTTTACTATCATCTTCTACCGTTTGCTACCCTTATTATTAAGCTAAGTCATTGAGTGGGTGTTTTATCATCTGAGACCTTAAGTGTTCTGCACTAGCTGATAAATATATAGTTGTTGTCTTTATGTCACTATGTCCCATCATCTTAGATAGGCTATAGATGTCACAGCCTCCTTCAAGCATTAATGTTGCAAAAGTATGCCTTAGTTTATGGGCACTGAACTTTATGCCAGACGAGCTACGAACTTGGTCAATAAGTTTTTTTAATCCATTCTCAGTGAAGCCTACATTACCCCGTAAAGAACAAAAGAACTCTGGATTTGTTTTATTAAGTCTCTTCCTCTCATCTTTATACTTCTTTAGTGTTTGAGCTAAATTATAACTAATAGGAACTATTCTATCTTTGTTGCCCTTACCTTGCCTTACAAAGAGAGTAAGGTTATCTAAATCTACGTCCATATATTTTAGGTTAAGTAATTCTTGTTTTCTTAATCCAGTAAATATAAAAGTAGAAAAGATGGCGTGATTTCTATATCTTAGGAAAGTATATTCATATGGGTAATTGTAAATAATTTCTAAGAGTTTAAGTGCAGTCTGCTTGTTTAGTTTTGTTGGTAATCTTTTTTCAAGCTTAGGTTTTTCAATATCAATAACAGGGTTCTTCTCCATATGTCCCTGCTTGATACACCAACGAAAGAAAACTAATAAAGTCTTATGATAAACAATAAAAGTATTCACCGACCAATTTCTCTCTGTCCTGCCTATATAAAATAGAGACCTTACATTATCATCTGATACCTGACTAGTATTACTAACTCCTACTATTTTACAGTAACCACTCGCGACATATTTGTATCTCCTTATTGTATCTTTTGAATACCCACGAATAGAGAGCAGGTAGTCACAAAACTTTTCTAATAAAATAGATATCTCCATACAATTCTCAATTACAAAGTTTTTATCTTTGTTTTGTAGCCAATGACCTGTTCACTCGTGGAGGTGGTCCAGCAAAAGAGCCTATTTTCCAAAATAGGTTTTATTTTATATACATTGTGCCCCGTGTAGGAGTCGAACCTACGACCATCTCCTTAAGAGGGAGCTGCTCTACCAGCTGAGCTAACAGGGCAAACTATTTAAATTTTATCTTTCCAAACTTTATCTTACAAACTCTGTTATCCACCAAAACAGCTAACAGGGCATATTTATTTTTTAAAATCAAACTAATGTATTTGCTATGTATTCTGTTATCCACCAAAACAGCATAACAGGACAAGCTATTTAAAAACACTGTTATTATTACAGAAAAAATTGATTTTGTAAACTGTGCGTTAGTGATATAATATAAATATGAATGAATCATATAAATTTAACAAAATAGAAAAAGATGGACAAATTAATATTAATTTTGACGAGGGGGAACTGGCTCCATCAGGTAAAGATCCTCTTCATAAGTCTGAGAGTATTTCCTTGGAAGATAATCAAGATTTAAAACATGATTTTGTGAAAAACAAAGAAGAGGAGGAGGAATACATTGAGTTATCTTCTGAAGATTTAGAGAAACTTAAAAAGGAAGACCCTTTTGAGTATTCTTTAATAATGAGACAAATAGGAGTTAAAGATGATGGCAAAAAAGAAGGAGAAATTTATCTAACTAATATAATTAAAGAATTAAATAAAAAATATATCCATATAAATTTAAAAATAGAAGATATTAAATATGATGGAAAGAATTTTACTGTCGGAGAAGAATTAATGACTCAAAAAGAATTAGAATCTTATGCTTGG
>JBBSBU010000096.1:0-2050 GCA_038250975.1 Minisyncoccia bacterium | reverse complement strand
CCTAGTGCTGTTAAAATAAGTGCTGTTGCAGTAAATTTTTTGATTTTATGGATTGTACTCTCTGTTGTTTCTTTATTAATCATAAATGACACTTTAACATAAATATATTAACGTCTGAAGTTTCGCACATAAATATTCCTCAATAATCCTCATTAATTCAAGATTTTTAGTTGAAATCATCCTAATATATGGTATAATTATTTTGAATAAATAAAATAAAAGTACCTTACAAAAGGATGGTTTCAACGATGTATAATGTAGCAGAGAACTTGGCAAATGCAATACAAATCAATGATCATTTTCGTAGGTTTTGTAAAGAGTTTCATCTCTTTCAACTATTTAAATCCTGCAACATGGAAAAGAAAAGAGGATTTTCTGTTCCACAAATTTTTTCGATCCTGTTTCTATTAATTTTTATGAATAAAAACCTATACCGCTATATCAAGGATACAACAGGAAATCAACCGGACAAAGCGGGTGAGTCAGAGACAAAATCTTTCCGTTATGATACAGCGTACCGCTTTCTCCAACGTTCCTCGTTTCATTGGAGAAAATTGCTGCTTCGACTGTCGAGTAGAATCAGCCGTCAATTTATTTTGCCCTTAAACAATCCCAGTCGTGTGACAGTATTTGTGATCGACGATACCTTGTTGGAAAGAGCCTGCAGCAAAAAAGTGGAAAAACTAGCCTATAACCATGACCATACCACTGGTGAAGCCGTCAAAAGTCATGTGATGGTGAATCTTCTATGGACAGATGGTTTCACTAATTTACCAGTTGCTTTTTCTCTGGTCAGTTCTGCTAAGAATTATGTCGATCAACTCACCTCGATGAAAAATCCAGCCTTGCAT
The DNA here is from genome assembly GCA_038250975.1 of Minisyncoccia bacterium. GTDB lineage: Bacteria > Patescibacteriota > Minisyncoccia > Phycocordibacterales > UBA9973 > UBA8515. Next base: position 1,199 of record JBBSBU010000096.1, on the reverse strand, counting down.
CCTTCTTCTCTGAGTTACCAAAGAAGAGAAGAATCGATCTTACCCAAGCCTGAACTGGCGCTTTCTCTCCTGGGTTCTGCGATAAAGAATGGGATCTCTGCGGATTATGTGCTCTATGATAGCTGGTTTGCCTATCCACCATTTATTGGGGCTATTCTCCATCAATATCATACCCACTCGATCTGTATGCTGAGTCGAAGCAAAACCCATTACCAATATGGGGAGAACCTCTACAATCTGGATTCTCTCTATGAGATTTTCCTGCTGGAAAAAAAAGCAGAGAAAAAGCAGGATCAGTATCAGGATAAAAAACCAGCAAATAGTAAGGCACTAAATCAGAGCAGTGGTTCCGTCGTTCCTCTGACTCGACCCATTCGAGTGGGAGAAGATCTGGTTGATTACCTGGGTTCGATGGAAGTCTGTATGAAAGATGAAGAGGGGGAACACTTGATTCCGGTCAAGATTGTCTTTGTAGAAAATCGGAAAAAGAATGCCAAGCGGGAATGGTTGGCTATCCTCTCTACGGACACATCCCTGACGGAAAGCGAAATCATACGGATTTATGGTCGGAGATGGAACATCGAAGTATTTCACAAAAGCATCAAGTCCATTCTAAAAGTAGAAAAAGAATTTATCCTGAGGAACTTTGATTCCATTATCGCGTATATCACCATTACCTGTATTCGGTTTTGTTTTTTATCCTGGATGGGGCGAAGCAGAGAAGATCAGAGAACTTGTGGAGAAATGTTCTATGAATTTTATGATGAGATGAGAGACATCCAATTCAGTGATGCAATAGAAAGAATCATGCAACTATTTGTTACTTTTTTATCGGAGGTTCTCCATCTGCCGATTAGCTATCTAAATTCGTTGTTAACCCTATTTCTATCTACCTTGCCTCGTTGTATACTAGATTCGTTGGGGGTAATTAAGTGCGAAACCTGAGATAACAAATCTGGAGGAGTTAAATTACTCCTCCAGATAAAAGTTTACTATTTACTAAAATATATTATAAATATTAAAAACTCATCAATTTTGTCTGTGAACTATAACCGGATTACAAATGGCCCTATTTGCTGGGATTTCTACTAATGTATGTGCATTCAAAAATTCAATCTCAACTCTTATATAATCGTTGTCCAGTATTTCTGAAAAGGGTAACTTAAATATCTCCCCATTATCTTTTCGAACAATTTCAT
>JBBSBU010000095.1:0-2073 GCA_038250975.1 Minisyncoccia bacterium | reverse complement strand
CAAATAAAGTACCCATGAAAATATTTGGCCAGGGAGTATAATCAGCAGCTACAATTTTGGAAGCCTGGCCTATAAACCAGGTAAATGAAATGAGTAGCATCAGGATGCCCACTACTGTTATAAATTTAAGCCACCCCTTTTTGTAGGTTAAAGCAAACATCAGGGATACATAGTCTTCGGGTGTGATTCTCGTTTTAAATTGCATGGTGCTTATATAAAGTAATTTTTTAAAAAAAACATTACCCGGGATAGTGCTTCGTTTTTACCGGGCTAATGTAATCTTCTTTTTGTTGAAGCGCAAGGGGGGCAGCATGCCTACTGGAAGAAGTTTTACAAGACGTACAACTCACCAGCTGCGTTATATGAATAAATAAAGAATGTCTGTAGGCGCAGACGTACGGACAGCGGGGCTTTTTAATTTATAGTGTTACCACGGATAGCAGGGGAACATGAGAAGCAGTTTTAACCGCGGAGAACGGGGACCACCTGTCAGCAGTATACCCTTCTTTGGCATTTGTTATAAGTCGTAAATTTCTTTAGCTTTTTTCCAATTCTTTTTTAAGATTGGCTTACTAAAAGACGTCTCACCATTCGAAGGTTCTCCGGAAAAGTGACAAAATTTTTCTGGATGGTCAGTGTCGCCATTCCACTTTTTAAATGAGTCATAGCTAAGTGGCCTTTCAACATTAAATGGAATTGACACACGAGTCCTAATACAAAAACCAGTCGGCTTGTCAGAAGATTTAGTGTTTGATAATTTTACTTCAGCAATGTTCTTTTCTGCTTTAGGCGGAGTGTCTGCTGTAACCTTTTTAACTGTCACTCTAATTTCTTCACTTATTGTCAAAAGTCGGTGAACTTCTTCAAGCGTCGCATTATATAAGTCTGCGTCCTGTGCTTTGGAAATATATATTCCCATTTCATTATTGTTCTGTTGCGAAAATTCATACAAATTCATTGAAGTTATTATTGCTTCATTTTCGTTTATATAACATTTTGCGTGAAGGTTCTTACAAAGACTTGTGCGAATACCAATTTGGCTTTCTAACCAATTATTTTCTTCAAGTTGAAGTTTATTTTCTCGATATACAATTCGAATGTCGCGCTTTTGAATATTCAAATTACTTAAATGCTCCTTGATTCTGTCTGTGAATTGTAGGTATGGACTTATAAGAATCAATCTATCCTTTGTCCCTTTAATGAGTTCTTCTAAGTGATAAGAAACTCCTGTCGTGTTTAAAAACTTTGCCATAAGACTACCTCCTTTAAGTTTGATGTCAAAAAAATAAATATATGAATTCTTGCCACCTAAACAAATTAGTTATCCTGTTTGTATTACGAAGTTGCGTGCCGTTATTCATAATCATGAAAGTTTTTGAAGTATTATGTGTATTTGTTTTCTATAAACTTTTAATGCCAATCTTTTCTAAATATTCAAACGTCGGATTATAATATTCAAAGTTTCTTGTTGCATCTTCATCATCTCCTTCAGGCACAACAATCACCATCCCTTGTCTTGCTCTAGTTAATAAAACTCTATAGGCATTTTTCAAATAAAGCTTTCTTTCTTCTTTATTAATGTTATTCCATTTACTACCAACAAAAGAAAAGCATTTCCAGCCATCAGGCGTATATCTAAAATCTGCATCCCATGTAACACAAGCCCAATCGAGCTCTAAGCCTTGTACTTGAAACTCTGTAGCTACATCTTCTAAATAATAAGAGGAACGAATATCATCTTTACCATCTAAAAACCAATGTATAGGATCCATTGGAGATTTCACATCAATAGCATGCGGTTTTAATCTTATGGCTTGCGAGGATACTACAATACCATATCGCTCCGTACCTCTTGCTTTTTCCTTCAACCATCTCTTTGCAGTGGCTACACTTCTCGTGAGTACAATGTGATATTTATCTTTTATTTCTTCGTAATTCTTTCTTGCTTCTTCTATATTTAAATCAAGCAAATTTTTTATTAGTAGGGAGAGATGCTCTGCTCTAAAGGAACGAAGCGAAACAGATAAATGTAACGATGGATTGGTAACAACATATTTATGATGCCTTAAAATT
>JBBSBU010000094.1:0-2085 GCA_038250975.1 Minisyncoccia bacterium | reverse complement strand
TGTAAGAATGCAATCAAAGCAAAACCAACAGGCAATATTTGTGATATCTGCCAGTCTCTCATGATGGAAGGTACAAAAACTATTCCTGAGAGATGTAGTAATAAGATGTGTAGAAACCACAACCCTCATAAACATGGAGATAATATAAAGAATAATAAATAGTTTTTTAGACTTAAAAATAAGGTTATAAATAGAGAACAAGTAAAAGAGCTTGTTTTTTATTTTTTTGGTATAATAATCTCACGATGAAAAAGAAGCTTCAAAATTTACCATACTTAATAAATAACCTAAAAAAGAAGGATCAAGTCCTAGTAGAGAAAGCGTATGATTTTGCAAAAAAAGCACACAGCGGACAGCTACGCAAAAGTGGTGAGCCATACTTCAACCACGTACTTGCTACTGCAAAGAATTTAGTTGATTTAGGAATGGAAGCACCAATAGTCTGCGCTGGACTACTTCATGATGTCATAGAAGATACTTCAGTAAAAGAAGAAGAACTTAGGAGTGAATTTGGTGATGATATTGTATCACTTGTAAATGGTGTAACGAAGCTAGGAACTGTAAGATATAAAGGAGTTGAGAGAAAAGTTGAGAATTTGAGAAGATTTTTCGTTTCAATGGCAGAAGATTTAAGAGTCTTAACTATAAAGTTAGCTGACAGGCTACACAACATAGAAACACTTAAGCATATACGACCCGACAAACAAAAACGCATTGCTCTTGAAACTTTAGAAATATATGCACCTCTTGCAGACAGACTTTCACTAGGAAGGCTTAAGGGGCGTCTTGAAGACGCAGCTTTTGAATATGCCTACCCCAAAGAATATATTGAAGTTAAAAAGTTACTACAAGAGAAAAAAGACGCAAAAGAAAAATTCTTAATTGAAGTGAAAGATAAAGTACTTGAGAAAATTGATAGTGCTCATATTAAGAATACAAAAGTAGACTACAGACAAAAGCATTTATATTCTCTTTGGAAAAAACTCCAAAAACATAATATGGACATAGATAAAGTCTACGACATCATAGCTTTGCGTATAATGGTAGATACTATTACTGACTGTTACCATGTTCTAGGGCTTATTCATGGAGAGTGGACACCTGTCCCCAATAGAATAAAGGACTACATCGCTATGCCGAAAGCTAATGGATACCAAAGTCTTCATACAACCATATTCACAGGAACTGGCGGTATTGTAGAGATTCAAATTCGTACTCATGGGATGCACGAACAAGCTGAGAATGGTATCGCGGCTCACTTTTTATACAAAGAACATGGCTCTGAAAATAATAACAATAAAAGTTTTAGGTGGGTAAACCAGCTCACAGAATTAAACACTAAAGAAATAAACGAGAAACCTGAAAAATTCTTAGAGAAAATTAAAATGAATTTCTTCAAAGATAGAGTTTTTGTTTTTACTCCAAGAGGAGATGTGATAGATCTACCAGATGAATCCTCCGTCATTGATTTTGCATATGCAATACATACTGATATAGGTGGGCACGCACAAAGCGCAAAAGTGAATGGTAAGAATGTATCTCTTGGAACTAAACTTAAGACTCATGATATTGTAGAAATCCAAATCAATAAAAATACTAACCCAACCTCAAAGTGGCTCGACTACGCTAAAACAAACCTTGCAAGAAGGGAGATAAATGCTTACTTAAAAGAACATAGTCTACTTTCAAAATTCTTATCTTTTGGTAAAAGCTAAAAATCCAAACATAGTTTGGATTTTTAGCTTGTTTTATAAAGATTAATTTTTAGATGGAGAAATTATTTATATTATATAAATCTACATCTTCTTCTGACTTCTTTATTTCCTCTTTTGTTCTATCTTCCATTAAGTGAAGATCATCCTCTTCTTTTAAAACGAGAGTATTACTTTCATTAGTTGAAATTTCACCTGTTGAGGATTCCAAAGTAGATCCATCTTCAACCTTAACTTCCTCTTTTATTACAACTTCATTTTGAGAAATGTACCTCTCAAGCATTTCATTGGGATTACCGCCTTCTTTCTTAGACTTCATTAGATCTAGAATCGTTCTTAAATCGTCATTCGTAAAGAAATCAATAGTTATATA
>JBBSBU010000093.1:0-2105 GCA_038250975.1 Minisyncoccia bacterium | reverse complement strand
TTGATTTTTGATTTCATCAACAAGCTGGTCCGGTGTGGACTTGGTTTCTTGAATACCTATTATATCTGCTCCGAGTAAAAAAACTTCCGGAAGAGCTCCTTTTTTATGTGATGCGCGTATGCCGTTTACATTCCAGGAAATGAATTTCATTAAGCTAAGTCTACTCTATGCTAGGTTATCTATCAATTAAAAAATAATTACCTATTTACCAAACCTTCTTTCTCTTTTTGCATAATCTAAAAGTGCTGAATTAAATTTTTCATTATCAAATTCTGGGAACAATGCATCAGAAAAATAATACTCCGCATAAGCACTTTGAAGAGGCATGAACCCTGACGTTCTTTTTTCTCCACCAGTACGAATTATTAAATCAGGATTAGGAATTTTGTTTATCGCGGTGTCTAAAAAATCAAAAATAGTTTTATTTTTGTCTTTGCTTTCTTTTAAAAGAACCCCTGCTCTTTTTATTTCGTCTTCTCCACCGTAATCAATTGCGATGCAAAGAGTGAAAGAATTATAATCTTTAGTGTCTTCTTCTATTTTTAAAATTATTTCTAAAACATCTTTTGGGAGTCTGTCTTTTCTCCCAATATGCAAAAGTCTTGTTTCTTCTTTTTTTAATAATTTATGAATTTCTGCCAATCCTTTTTTTATTAAACCAAAGATATCTTTGGTTTCTCCTTCTCCTCTTTTCCAATTATCAGAAGAAAATGCCCATATTGTTAAAAACTGTATTTTGTTTTTCTTTGAGAAAGACACTAGTTCTTTTACTCTTTTATATCCTTCTACATGTCCATATAGACACGGCATATTTTTATTCTTTGCCCATCTACGATTTCCGTCTGGAATAACGACGACATGTTTTGGAAGAGACATAAATACCAATATAACATGATAATAATTAAAAAATAAAAGTAACTTCCAGTCCATAAAGTCCTACATTCTAATCTGAATCGCAACACTCTTTAAAATATTCCCGTGGAGTCATGTAGCCCAGACGTTTTCTCGGTCTGCTATTAAGTAGTCTTACAACTTGCTTAACCTCGTATGAAGTAATGGTAGCAAAATTGGTTCCTTTAGGAAAGAACTGTCTTAGTAGACCGTTCCAATTTTCATTAGTACCTCGCTCCCAGGAATGATACGGTGTAGCTCTATACACATCCATACCAGTTCGTTCTTCAAGTAATCTATCTAGGTCACCAAATTCTACTCCATTGTCTCTAGTAAGTGTAAGTCTCTTGATTGGTGGAATACTTAAAAAAAGTTTCTCTGTGTTCTCTTCTACAATTTCTGCTGTTACAATATCTAATTTCTCTGCGAGTGCATATCCACTTTTTCTCTCTACATAGGTAAGTATCCTCTGTGTTTTCTCTTTACCTACAACAGTGTCACCTTCCCAGTCCCCAATACGAGTACGAGTTTCTACAATAGATGGACGCTCCCCAATTCTCTTGATTTTGTTAGCTCTATTACGCTCTATACGTGCCCGTGAGCCTCTTTTCTTTCTATACCTACTCTTTTGTCTACGAAGATACTTCACAAGTTCTGGTCTTACTTTGTACACAAAGGTATAGATTGTTTCGTGGCATAACACTGTACACTTTCGTAGTCTTTTCAATCTTCCTGCTATTTGTTCTGGAGACCAACCAATCTTTAACTTCCTCACTACATGTCTCCTTAGTTTTCTGTCATTCTCAATGATTCTGTAGGTGAATTTTGCTCTCAATCTTCTGTCTAGGTATTTCTTATGGGCCTGTAATCCTCTATACATATCATCGTCACCTTTGTTAAGGTTAATCTCATTTCCAACACTTGATCTATTCATCCCAAGAATCTTTGCACACTCACTGTTGTTTTTGTTAGTTCTAAGAAGAATGGCTAGCTCGATTCTTCGTTCTTTGGTAAATTGTGTATGTGACATCCTCGTATATGTGATTAGTTTGTAATGGTATACAACTATTTTACGCTACGGGGATGTTGCGTTTCAGATTAGAATTTAAGTCTTTAGTATTGACTTTTATATAGATAAATGATCTAATATAAGGTAGAAGCCCCTTAAATTCTCTAGTAAAATACGCATCAATCCTCGAAATATCCAACTTTTT
>JBBSBU010000092.1:0-2107 GCA_038250975.1 Minisyncoccia bacterium | reverse complement strand
TTGAGCTGTATTGGGTTCGTCCATATTAACTTTTTCAAACGGAGTGATTACTGAATTGTCGTTTTTAAAATCACCTGGATACCCAACACGTATTTTTCCATTTTCAAATACGATTCCACCTCTTACTGCAGATTTTGGATTGTCAGATACTATCTTCTTTTCTCCATTAAAATTAAATTCTGCATGCATAAGATATCTGTTTTCTACAGTATGTTGAGGATAAGGCAATGTCATGAACCTTGATTGATCACTCCCAAATGCGGTTGAAAGATCGCCGCCCACTTCATGAGTTTCTAGAATCTTTCCTTTATTGGTAATTTCCAAAAAAGCAATTCTGCCACTTTCTGATTGATCTGTCTTATAAAAATATTTCGAGTCAAATAATCCCTCTAGCCAAACATCATTGTATTCACACCTTTCTGTTAGTGCCACTTTTTCATTTTTAGATACTTGAGATTCTACAACTTGTTGGACATCTTCTAAAATTTTTCCTTTTCTAACGCTTTCACCAACTTTATCAAAGGTCTGTTGATGATCCCTATATAATTTGCCTCCAACATAAGCTCCTGTACCTCCAGCAATAGCCCTTCCCACCCATTTCATAAACCCTCTTCTACTCACGGGTTGACCCAGCTCTGGTGTTTCGCTCATACTCAAATTTTATCACAGGGGAAATAGTAATCTTAAAGCTGGTAAGTAACAGAAATATTCTTGTTTTCAACGGAAATAACCTTAAAATCATCCATACACTTCTCTCGCTCATCTATTACACAATTCTTAAACAGTAAAACTAATATACAAGTATGACAAGTACAGATTTTTTAAACATAGCAATTGGCGGGGGATTTCTACTATTAGTGATTTTTCTTTGTATTTCTCTTTATAGTCTTATTAATCTAATTAACTCAGCCCGTATTTTTATACAAGAAATTCAATTAATGAGAGATGGAATAAAACTTGGAGTTTTATCTTTAGTTAAAAATATATTAAACGGGAGGAGGTGATATTATATGCGAAAAAATTACGATGATAGTGGAATGGGAATTATTCAAGCTTTTATAGTTGGAGCAATACTTGGAGCGATTGGAGTCTTTTTCTCAGATGATAGAAACAGAAGAAGAGCCAGAGCTACAATGGATGATTGGAAAAACAAAGCAGAGGATGCAAAAGGCGAACTTGCAGATCGTGCTCACGACTTTAAACGTCAAGGACTTGAAAGAGTCAGTGATGAACTTGATAAGACCCAGGACAGGGTAAATAAACAACGAAAGGCAACTGGAAGATAAAGTGCTATATTAATAGATAAAGTTGCCTTGGCCTTTCGAGTCAACATGACGAGTGTTGACTCGATTAACGCCTTAATAATATGAATAATCTTAAAAATTCTCATTGTGTTCCTTGTGAAGGGAACGTTAGCTGTTTGGTTCCAAACGAAATTAATGAATATAAAAAAGAATTAAAACTTGACTGGGAAATAATAGATAATAAAAAACTAAAAAGAGAATTTAAATTCAAGAACTTCAAAGAAGCAATGCAATTTGTAAATAAGGTAGCTGATATTGCAAACAAAGAAGATCATCACCCTGATATTTATATTTATTACAATAAAGTAGTAATAGAACTAATGACTCATGCAATAAACGGGCTATTTAAGAATGACTTTATAGTTGCTTCTAAGATAGAAGGTTTAGTTGCTTCTTGAGCTCAGATACGGTAATATGAATGGTCATGGGCGATATACGACAAGTAGATATAACTGAAGAACTTTCTAAGAATTATCTTGATTATGCAATGAGCGTTATTGTTGCTCGTGCACTTCCTGACATACGAGATGGGTTAAAGCCCGTTCATAGAAGAATTCTATACGCCATGTATGACATGGGTCTTTTAACTTCAAATTTTACAAAGTCAGCTAAAGTTGTTGGAGAAGTATTAGGTAAATATCATCCTCATGGAGATATGGCTGTTTATGATGCATTAGTTCGTATGGCACAGAGCTTTTCAATGAGATATCCACTTGTTGAAGGACAAGGTAACTTTGGATCAGTTGATGGAGATCCTGCAGCTGCTATGAGGTACACAGAGGTTAAGCTTCCAAAAATTGCTG
>JBBSBU010000091.1:0-2109 GCA_038250975.1 Minisyncoccia bacterium | reverse complement strand
CCGCTTATAGGAGGAGCTCTATCTGTTATCCATATGAAGCTCCCCTTCATTGTTGTAGGCATTATGGCAACAATAAATACGATACTCGCATACTTCTTCTTACCAGAAACAAATCACAACAAAAGCAAGAGTAAGATGTCTTTGAATCCCTTCCTTCCTTTGATTAAAGCTTTAAGTGATAAGAAAATACTACCATTCTATGTATCTTGGCTACTTTTGGGCGTTGCAATATCTCTCAATCAGTCGATCTTTGCTCTTTATATATCGAAAGTATTTTTGTGGACGGTTGTGGCAGCAGGCTTGATAATGGCTGTTGTTGGAATTGTTATTTCTATCAATCAAGCATTTCTCTTGAATAAAGTTTGGCTTAAATATTTCAAAGAATCATTCCTAATGGTGTGGACATTCATACCTTTTGCTTTGGGATACTTCATGATGGCCTTTCATTCTAAATCATTATTTATACTAGGCCTTATTGTCACAGCTTTTGGGCAGTCTATACTTCGAGTTGTCATGACAAGTCAGACCATTGGCTTCGCTGAAAAAGGAAAACAAGGAGAAATGATGGGAATTCTTTCTTCTTTGATGTCTTTATCTATGATTATAGGGCCACTTGTAGGAGGCGCAGTTTACGAGATCTCTGTGACTCTGCCTTTCATTATGGCAGGGATTCTCTTATTGATTGTTTTCTTTTTCATGTTTAATGTTTATAAGAATATGGAACCAAGAGATCATATAGACGTAGAGCCAATAGAAGCTATCTAACAATACCCAAAGCACAATACCCCAAAGCAAGGCTTTGGGGTATTGTTTTGCGACATTATGTTTGGAAGTGTATACTATATATAGTATGGTGACAGAATTAGAACAACTCAAGCGGGAATTCTTAGAGCATGTAGAAATAGAAAAAGGAAACAGCCTTAAGACTGTGAATAATTATGATCACTACATCAGTCGCTTTTTTGACTTTGCAAAAATAAGTGATCCAAAAGATATTACTGATGATAAAATAAGAGAATTCAGACTCTATCTTAATCGTCAGCCAGGAGTGAAAGTAAAAGGACAAGTAGCTTCAACTCTAAAGAAAAATACTCAGAACTATCATTTGATTGCATTACGTTCATTTCTTAAGTATCTTATGAAGAGAAGGATTACTTCCCTTCCACCAGACAGGATTGACTTAGCTAAAATAAAAGAGCGGTCACTCGATCTTATTTCAGTCAATGAGCTTACTCGTTTACTTGATGCACCTTCTACCCCAAAGCAAGGCTTTGGGGTAGAAGGTGCTGCTTTAGGGAATTTAAAAAGCCTAAGAGATAAAGCGATTTTGGAGCTATTTTTCTCGACGGGGCTTCGTTTATCAGAACTTTGTTCCCTGAATAGAGATCTGGATCTATCTAAAGATGAATTTTCCATACGTGGTAAGGGTGAAAAGGTTCGCGTTGTTTTCTTGTCTGTTTCAGCAAAAGATGCGATAAGAGAATATTTAAAAAACAGAAAAGATTTAGATGAGCCGATGTTTATTCAGTATTCCAGAAATGTGTCCAGGCAAGGCCTGGACACAAAAGACGGAAGATTAACTCCAAGGTCTATTGAAAGGATTGTAAAATACTATGCTATTAAGGCTGGGATTTCAAAGAAAGTTACTCCACACGTTATTCGTCACTCTTTTGCAACAGACTTACTTTCAAATGGTGCAGATATTCGTTCTGTCCAGATGATGCTTGGTCATGCAAATATTGCAACAACTCAGATATACACGCACGTTACAGATAAACAACTTCGTGATGTTCATAAAAAGTTTCATAGTAAGTAGAGCAACTTAGCATTTTAGATATTTAGAGATATAATATAATCATGGACTATAAAAAACATAAAGAATATTTTGAGACTGCTTACAGAACAGGAAGTGATATCTGGACTCACCTACCCATGAAAGATAGAGGTTCCATTTTTATGAAAGAGTTACCCCGAGAAGCAATGATTCTAGATGTTGGCTCTGGACGTGGCTTATTTGCTAAGAAGTTGGCAGAAGCAGGATATAAAGTTATAGGTGTAGATTTTGAATCTAATATAGTAGAGAAAACAAATAAAGAAGTAAAGAATTGG
>JBBSBU010000090.1:0-2117 GCA_038250975.1 Minisyncoccia bacterium | reverse complement strand
TATATTGGTGACACTTCAAAAAGTGGACCAATCTCTAATGTAACTGTTTCAAACAATATAATTTCAAATGTGCTCTCTACAAAAGGTGCATATGGATTTATGACAAATGAAAATGGTGGAGTAAGTACACTTGTAGTGAAGAATAATACAATTTCTAATTTACACGGTGGATGGTCAACAGCTATCGGCCTTGAAGGAAATACACCAAGTGCTTCTGTGACACTCAATGATGTTCATGATCTTACAGGTCCATCAACGGGGGTAAGAGTTGAATCACCAAATACTAGCGCAGCTTCAATTACTATCAATCAGAATAATTTCACTCCAAATGTAGTACTTGGTATAAACAATACAACAGGAACAGATGTAAACGGACAAAACAACTGGTGGGGTGATCTAACTCCAACTGATCAAATTTCAGCATATGTTAATACATCTGGATTCTTATCTGGTCCTGTTGCTGGTCTTATAAACGGTATTGATCAGAATAGTAACGGCTATGCTGACTTGCAAGATCTTAGAATTACTGGTCTTTCAAATATTGGTGTAAGTCTAAGTGCGGGTGCAGAAAAGAAACTTACTATGGGAGTTCAACTTGATGGTCCAACCACAGGTGATGCTTTCCAAGGAGCTGTTCTAACAACAGGTCTAACTATAAGTCTAACTCAATAGTTTCATCTATTTAGTTTGAATGTTTTTTCTCTTGCCGACTTTGTCGGCAAGAGTATAAAGCATTTATTGGTGCTTTAATTATGAAAAAAGTTCTTAAAACTATTTATTACATAGTTCTTGCCTATATATCTTTTATAGGAATACTATTAATAATCTCAGTTCTTCCTATTAAGAATAATATAAAATTTCTGACAGTTTTGTCTGGCTCAATGGAGCCAAAAATACATACAGGAAGTATTGTTGTTGTTAAATCAGTTGCTGACTATAAAGTAGGAGATATTATAACTTTTGGTCAAAATACAAAAACAGAAGTACCGACAACTCACCGCATTGCAGAAGTAAAAGTAGAAAATGGTGAAATGGTTTACAAGACAAAAGGAGATGCAAATAACGGAGAAGACAACAAGGAAGTGTCTCGAAAAGATATAATAGGAAAAGTTTACTTTTCTCTCCCATACTTAGGATATGCTATAGATTTCGTGAAGAAGCCATTTGGACTTATGATTGTCATTGTCATACCAGCAATAATTATTATTTATGATGAGATTAATAAAATCGGAAGAGAAGTGAAAAAGCTAAAGCTTAAGGTTAAAAAAGTTGAAGAAGAAGTTGAGGAGATAGAAGAAGAACAAAAAGATGAAAAAGAAAAAGAACAAGAATAAATATATTTCTTTTTTAAGAGAAGGATTAACAAAATTCTTTGTTGTTCTTATTGCATTTTCGGTGTTAGGTGCTTCAAATATAAATCAAACTTATGCTTACTTTAGTGATACTGCAATAATTAGTGGGAGTACTTTTACAGCTGGGACTTTGGGTATAAATGTAAACTCTCAAGATTCTTTTAATTCAGGATTAATGTATCCAGGGGATAGTAGTTCTACTTCTATAACTATTTCAAATACAGGGACTTTGAATTCACAATATATAGCCAAAACATCGGTCACAGGTGATACTTCAGCTTGTGATTATGTGACAATGACTGCAACTAGTCAAACACCAAGTCCTTATAGTGGGCGAATAAAAGATTTTAAATCAGTTGCAACTGCTACTGTTGATACCGCTTGGAATTTTAATTTTACAGTTGATGCTAATGCGCCAGCTAGTGTTTGGGGTAAGACTTGTTACTTCAATTGGAAATATACTGCATGGCAAGAAAATCTTTTTGATTCATCTTTAGGTTTTTCTAGTACAAAAGAAAAGCTTGGAGAAATAAAAATTGGTAATACTTTGGTTATGAATGAGATTCTTCCAAATCCAGAAGGCTTGGATACACAATCAGGACTTCAGGGTGAGTGGGTAGAAATATATAATAATAGTAATTCTGCAATTAATATTTCTGGCTGGAAGATAAAAGACCTTGCAAATAATGAAAAAGTTATTTCGTCAGCAAATACTTGGAATGGTAGAACTCTAATAGGAGCAAAGGGTAGTGGCTTGGAATGGGT
>JBBSBU010000089.1:0-2205 GCA_038250975.1 Minisyncoccia bacterium | reverse complement strand
CAATTCACAACAGTGCGGTAGGGAATATTTAAAGACTCGATAAATTCTTCAGTGTTTCTATTTATCTCTTCGTGAAATTCTACAGACTTCTGGTGGCTAGCTTCACAAAGTATTACTTGCTCAAGTTTGTAAAACTCATTCACACGTATAAGACCCTTCACATCCTTAGAGTGACTTCCAGCTTCTCTTCTAAAACATGGAGAAAATCCTAAATATTTTTTAGGTAATTCTTCTCTGTTAAGTATTTCATCTGCGTGGAACCCCATGATCGGAACTTCTGCGGTACCAGCAAGATAATCTCCATCTTGAGTTTTGTATAAATCATCTTCTCCTTGAGGAAGATACCCTGTGCCAAAAAATGTTTTCCTGTTTATAACGGTCGGCGTAATTACTGGGTTAAAACCTTTTCCAGAAAAGAAATCCATAGCATAGTTCCATATAGCCATAGACAAGCGGACTCCGTCTCCAGTAAGAAAGTACCCACGAAAACCATGGACCTTTACGCCACGCTCAAAGTCAACCATTTTCAAGTTTGTCATTAAATCAATATGGTCCTTAGGTTCAAAACTAAAACTTGTTTTGTCTCCCCAACTTTTTATTTCTTGATTGTCTGCGTCACTTTCACCTTCTGGAACCGACATGTCTGGTATATTTGGGATAGTCAGCATAAGGGACTGCCACTCTGTCATAATGCCTCTCAGCTCTTCCTCTTTCTTAACTAAATCTTCTTTTACTAGCTTCATTTCTCCTATCATTTGCCCACGTATAGCCATATCTTTCTCAACGGCAATAGAATTATTCATCTTATTCTGCTCTCCACGCAAAAACTCAACACGAGAAAGAACTTCAAGACGATTATCGTCTAAAGAAACTAGCTTGTCTACGTCTACTTCTATATGCTTCTTCTTTGCACCTTCTTTTATTAAGTCTTTATTCTCTTTAATGAATTTAATATCTAACATAATATATAGTATATCCCAAAGTAAAATTTTTACAAAATTAACATAAAATAGTGGAATAGTCTTATCAGAGGGGCCGGCGGAAGGCGACGGCCTGAGCACTGAGCAAATTTTCAGTAGAAAATTATGCGGACCCGATGAGAAGAGCTATTTCATTATTTTATATATGTGTATAATAAATAATATGGAAGACATATATAAACTAAAACCCGAACAATTTCCCGAAGGGTTGAATGAAATCCCTCAACCTCCTAAAACTCTATATATAAGAGGCAAGCTTCCAAAGGAAGATGTGATTTATTTAGCAGTTGTTGGCTCTCGTAAGTACACTTCTTATGGTAAAGATATCTGCGAAAAACTAATAAAAGGACTCAAAGGATACCCCATCATTATTGTCTCTGGTCTTGCTATTGGGATAGACACTATCGCCCATAAAGCAGCACTTAATACAGGACTGACGACAATTTCTTTCCCTGGATCAGGATTAGATAATTCAGTTCTTCATCCACGTACAAATATTCGACTTGCACAAGAGATCGTAGATAGTGGTGGATGTCTCATATCTGAAATGGATCCATCTTGGAAAGCCACTCTCTACTCCTTTCCTCAAAGAAACCGTCTTATGGCTGGTATATCAAAAGCCGTTCTCATAATAGAAGCTGAAGAAAAGTCAGGCACTCTTATCACTGCTCGTATGGCGCTCGACTACAATCGTGATGTCTTAGCAGTTCCCGGCTCTGCCTTCTCTTCAAACTCAAACGGTACGAACTGGCTCATCAAGCAAGGTGCGACACCCGTGACATCAAGTGAAGATGTCCTCATCGCTCTTGGTTTCAATATAGAAAAACCAAAACTAACAGACAAAGAAAAGTATGCTGATTGTGGAAAAGACGAAATGAAAATTATTAACCTTCTTCGTGAGCCCATGGAACGCAATGACCTCATCCGCGAACTTTGTATGAACATCGGCGAAGCCAACGCTTTGCTTTCAATAATGGAACTCAAAGAACTTATTAAGGAAGAATTGGGTGAGATTAGGAAGATTTAATTATCTAGTTATCACAGGAAAAAATTCTCCTGTATCTGGACTCATAGAATACTGATAGCTTATTAATTCTGCTTTTATTAATTGATTTTTTGAAAATAAACCTCTTAACCCTCCATTATTCTCGTCAAATAAAATTACATTATCATTTTTACCAAATCTTGGTTCAACACAACTAAATCCTCCTCCTTTGTGACCGGT
>JBBSBU010000088.1:0-2272 GCA_038250975.1 Minisyncoccia bacterium | reverse complement strand
AATAAGATAGTGCTACTGATAATAATCCTGGACCTTCTACCCCACCAAAACCATTATTAGTAGAATCACATATATCCACATAAGATTCATTATTTAAAAAATATAATTCACCTTGAGCTTTCATGCTGGCTAATTGCGATTTTATTGCGGCATTTTTACCACCTGGATGTCCTCTTTCCCCAAAAATAAAAGCGAAAATAAATAATATTAAAAATGTAATGGTAATTATTATTGGAATTAAAGCAAAAACTTTACCATTTTCTCCAGATACTTTGATTTTATAAAATGAAATTATAGCAAAAATTAAACCAAGGATAAGAGATGTGAATAAAATATATTTTTGTGTAGAATAACTTATCAAGATTACACGATCAGCAAATAAAATAATTATTATCATGCAATAGCCAATTGTTGATAAAAGTAATCCAATTATTGAAAATATATTAAATTTTTTATTTTGTTTCATAAAATAATTATAGCAGAATGAAATCAAAATGTCCTAGCTGCCAGACCTGGAACGTGAGTACACTTCTCTCCTTCGACTAAAACTTTTTCATCAAAAAGTTTTGTCTAGGCACCGATTTGCCTATTTTTATTGGTATAAAAATATGGCTCCGTCGTTCTCGTCCAGGGTGCGAGTGATACCAATCACTCACTTCTGGCAGCAATCAAAAAAACCTTATTTTATAAGGCTTTTTTTGACTGCTGCCAGACCTGGACTCGAACCAAGATAACCTCCTCCAGAGGGAGGTGTCCTACCATTAGACGATCTGGCAATATTTATTTTTCTTCCAATACCTTTACAATATACAATACCTTTAACACCATTATATTACCATAAAATACCAAAAATGATAGGTTTGAGTTTAGAAGCTTTTTAATGTAGAATGATTTCTATGAACACAGAAACAAAATATGAATTGAAACACATAACAGCAGATGATATTAAAAATGGTTGTATAACTCTCACAACAAATGAAAGAGAAGAGACAAAGATATGCATGATACAAGAAGAATTCCGTGCTGGTCTTGATGTAGTGAAAGACATGAACCCTTCTGTCACTTTTTATGGTTCAGCAAGGCTTAAGCCAGATGACAAAGATTATATAAATACATATGAACTTTCAAATAGAATCGCGAAGGAGCTTGGTTACATCATTATCACAGGTGGAGGTGGTGGTATTATGGAAGCTGCAAACAAAGGTGCATATGATGCAGGAATAGAGTCCATAGGATTTACAATTAGATTACCTCATGAACAAAATACAAATCCTTATGTTACAAAAGAAGTTCCTTTCCACTTCTTCTTTGCTAGACAAGTTTCAATGCAATATACCACAGAAGTTTGTATTTTTTGTGCTGGTGGAACTGGGACAATGTATGAATTCTTTGAAATGCTAACTCACTTACAAACAGGAAAGGTAGGACCTATACCTGTAATCTTGTATGGCGTAGAATTCTGGACCCCAGTAAAAAAACTGCTTGAAGAAGTCTTTGTGGAGAAATACAAAACGATTTCCGCTTTTGATCTTGAAAGATTTATCATCACAGACGATCAAGATCTCATTTTAGATATCATAAAGAAAAGTAAAATAAGAAACGGAGAAGACGAGCTGAACTAAATAATAAAAAGCCCTCAACATTTGTTGAGGGCTTTTTATTATTATTATTTCTTATTCTTAAGGCATGCTTTCACAAAAGCTGTGAATAGTGGGTGTGGATGAAGGGGTCTCGCTTTGAATTCTGGGTGAAATTGAGTCCCCAAGAAAAATGGGTGCTTACTTTTTGGAAGCTCAGCTATCTCACAAAGCTTACCATCAGGAGATACCCCTGAGAATACAAGCCCTGTGTCCTCTAAACGCTCTCTGTAAGCATTATTCACCTCATAGCGGTGCCTATGACGCTCAGATATTTCAGCTTTCCCGTAGGCCTTTTCTGCCACTGTCCCCTTTTTAAGAATAGCCCTATATGCTCCAAGTCTCATACTGCCTCCCATTTTTTTGTTCTTTATTTTATCTTTTTGGTCTTCCATGACATCGATAACAATATCTTTTGCATTTGGATTTATTTCACGTGTGTTCGCATCTTTTAATCCGAGGACATTCCTTGCATGCTCTATCACAAGAAGTTGCATACCATAACAAAGTCCAAAGTATGGGATATTATGTATTCGAGCATACTCTATAGCTTTTATAATTCCTTCGATTCCTCTTGAGCCGAACCCTCCTGGAACAATTATGCCGTCATAATCTTTTAGTTTATTTATAGACTT
>JBBSBU010000087.1:0-2369 GCA_038250975.1 Minisyncoccia bacterium | reverse complement strand
TTACTTTATCTGTTTTCTCTTTTTCGTCTTTCTTTTCTTATTTTTGTCATCTAGAAACCTTCTCTTTAAGATTCCTTCTTTCATCGCTTCATAGTCTCGACTGTTTAACCGAGACCTCTTATGCAAGTAATCAATTATCTGCTCAAAGGCTATTAAATGCTTTTCAAACAGATATTCTGATAAAAGACTAGCTGGGCACCAGAAAGGATTTAAAGTTTCTCTCCTTAAAAGAGAACCGTTGCTTACATCTAGTAACTTTCCACTAAATTTTTCCGCAACATAAATCCTTTTTATATGAGGAACATATATTTCGTGCCGATTATCCCTTTTTTCATATTCTTCAATCAAGGTCAAATCAGATTCTTTAACTATGTACCCCACTTCATCTTTTACTTTTCGTACCGCTAAAGATTTACCATCTTCAGACTTTATTGTTTCATTATCATCCAAGTCAAGAATATTTGCATTAAGCTCATAAGGAACCAATGCTACAAATAATTTCTTATTGGAATCAATCATCATCAGCACAACAAGTGAGTTTGATGTACCGTCAATACTAGTTCCACCAGGAAATCTAATCTGATACCCATCTTCTAGAAGATGGGTAATTAGTCCCAGTACTTCAAGAAAATTTTGATTTTTCATAACTATTTATTTTTAGTTGGCTAGTCAAGCTTGTTTCTTTCAAAGAAGAAACAGTTACTTTCTAGCCTTTCGTTTCTAATCTAACACTTATAAACATTCATGTCAAGATAGGATTTGATACATGTAATACTTACCTATTATTCCTACTTATTGAAAACACGCTTAGTCATGAAAATAAGTAATTATAATGCTATTTATGACAAAAGCTTGTCTTTTTATATTTTTAATTGTATTATTTAAGGCATAGAGATTGTTATGACTACCAATCATAATCTTGGAAATATCAAGACTTCAAAAAGCTAATCTATACTAATAAGAACAAAGTTGGGTGGAACCGCGAATCTTTACTCGCCCCGACAAAGGAATGATTTATCATTCCTTTGTCGGGGCGATTTTAATTTATCAATTAATTTAATTAATATGGAAAATAAGAAAAACATAGAACACATACGTCACTCTCTTGCTCACCTATTGGGAGCATCATTACTCGAAATCTACCCTGGATCGAAAATAACACTCGGTCCCGCCGTTGATAATGGTTTTTATTATGACATAGATTCTGTTTCTAAGATTACAGATGAGGATTTAGAAAAGGTCCAAAACAAAATGAAAGAAATTCTTAAAACTTGGACAACCTTTGATAAGAAAGTATTAAGCAAAGAAGAAGCTTTAATATTTTTTAAAGGGAACGAATACAAAGAAGAACTCATAAATGATATATCTAGTAAAGGTGAAGAAATCACAGTCTACACTTCTGGTAACTTCTCTGATCTTTGTCGTGGAGGCCACACTGAGAATATGAAGGAAATAAAAGAAGGCTCATGGAAGCTTGAAAGAGTTGCTGGAGCTTACTGGCGCGGAGATGAGAAGAATAAAATGCTAACTCGTGTTTACGGTCTTGCTTTTGAGACAAAGGAGGAACTGAATGCTTATACAGAACAGCAAGAAGAGGCAAAGAAAAGAGATCATCGTAAAATTGGGAAAGAGTTAGGACTATTTGCTATCTCAGAATTAGTTGGCAAAGGACTACCAATGTATCTACCCAAGGGTAATATAATAAGAACTGAGTTAGAAAGATTCATAAGAAAAGAGAAAGAAGATTTGGGCTACTCTTTTGTAACAATCCCTCATATTGCCAAAAAAGAGTTGTATATCCGTAGTGGACATATGGGTAAATATGATGCCATGATGCCGACAATGACTGATGAAAATGGAGAAGAATTTGTAATGAAAGCAATGAATTGCCCTCATCATTTCGAGATGTATAATGCTGAACCACATAGTTATAGAGACTTACCTCTACGTCTTGCAGAAAATACGACAGTATATCGTAACGAAAAAAGTGGCGAGCTATCTGGACTTTTGCGTGTAAAAAATTTAACCCAAGATGACACTCACCATTTCATAAGACCTGACCAGATAGAATCAGAAATAGAAATGATATTTGGTCTTATGCAAAAAGTTTATAAAGTTTTTAATTTTACTGACTATAAAGTAGAAATATCAGTCAGAGACCTTTCAAATAAAAATAAATACTTCGGAAGTGATGAAGTTTGGGATAAAGCTGAAAATATCTTAATTGAATCAGCAAAGAAAATTGGATTAAATTACAGTGTTGAAGAAGGAGAAGCTGCTTTCTATGGGCCTAAAATAGACATCAAAGTAAAAGACGCCATTGGTAGAGAGTGGCAATTAACAACAATACAACTAGACTTTAACCAACC
>JBBSBU010000086.1:0-2407 GCA_038250975.1 Minisyncoccia bacterium | reverse complement strand
TCTCATATGCGCTTTTGTTTTCTTTTATTGACTCTTTTTCTATTTTATCTTCACCCATATCTTGATCTCCAGTCAAGTGCCCGACGTCTGTTATGTTCATAACATGCTTCACCTTATAATCATTATATTTTAAAACACGCTTCAAGACATCTTCAAAAATATAAGTGCGCATGTTGCCGATATGAGCATAGTTATAAACAGTAGGACCACAGGTATACATACCCACTTCATTATTGTTTATAGGTTTGAATTCTTCTTTTTCTCTTGTTAATGTATTGTATACTTTTAAAGCCATATAAATATGATTAGGAGAATTATTAATGTTGTTACTATTATTATCAGGTTACGCTTAGCTTTGTGGATATTCTTCATATGGTTCTGTAGAGTAGCTATTTGATCCGCGTTTAGCTCTGCTTGCTTTTGTGAGTCTATATATAAGTTCTTAAGCAAATAAGCAAAGAGTAGATAATGGTTGTTGATTTTATTATCTTTCAGAGCGTCTAGCTCAATCTCTTTTGAAAACTTATCAAAAGCTTCTTTGTGACCATTATGTATACTTAACACTATCTGATCACTAACAAAGAACAACAAATTACTATTCATTGAGGTAAAAATGTAATTATAATTTATGTCAATAATATCTTTTAAATCTTTAGAAATAATTTTGTTTTTGATATCAGAAGGGATGGAATACTCTTCTATTATATGGTTTATTTCTTCTTCTTTAGGGGACTCCATATCCACCCAATTGAGCTCCTTGTGGTTATACTTTGATATCATATAGTTCTAGTATACAGCTACACTTGCATTTTTGCCAACTTTTGTGTATTATAAGGCCTGTAGAAAACCTATGTATTTAGGGTTTTCTATTTAATCAATAAGCGTTGCGCTAAGAGGACATTGCGCACATTTGAATCATTAGATTCGAAGCTTGATAATTTCTTTAAATAATATTATGGCAACAGCAAAAAAAACAATAAAAGAAGTAAAAGATGAGAGCAAAGAATTTGCTGTTATTCTTACAGGAGGTAAACAGTACAAGGTATCCGTTGGAGATGTGTTAAAAGTAGAGAAGCTAGATGGAGAAGTCGCTGTTGGAGATAAAATAGTATTTGATAAAGTATTACTTGTAGATAATGGAGTAGATACAACAATCGGTACACCATACATAACAGGAGCAAAAGTTGAATCGTTATTCCAGAAACTTGGAAAACACAAAACAGTCAAAGTTGTAAAATATTTACAAAAGAGCCGTTATCTTAAAAAGAACGGACACAGACAGCCTTTTATAGAAGTAAAAATTTCCGCAATAAAATAAATTTTAAATTAAAAAACCTCACATTGTGAGGTTTTTTAATTACGATCTATTTTTTAAAGCGTTTTTTATTGTTTCAGAGTCTGAGTATTCCAGCTCAGTGCCAGTAGAAAGACCGCGCCCAAGAGAAACGAGATTAAAGCCATGTTTGTCTACAAGTGGAGTTATGAGCTCTCTTAGGTACATGTCGGTGTGTTCACCTTGAGGATTTAAAGATAAAGCGATGATGACTTCTTTAAGTTTGCTTTCTTTGGATAACTTTTCGATGTCTTTTATTAGTTCTTTTGTCCTAACGTAGTTGGGAGTATCTTTTGTAACTATTGGTACAAGTCCACCAAGAATAAAATACATCCCATTATAGTTTTTACTTCTTTTTATGCTTTCATAATCTGCATCTTTTTCAACTATCAAGAGGGAAGTCTTGTCTGTTCTTGGGTTACTGCAAGTGTCGCAAAGTTGGTCTTGCTTTGATTGAAAGAAAAGAAAGCAGGAAGGGCACTGATGTATAGTATTCTTTAAGTCTAGAACTTTATCTCCAAGCTCTTTTACATAGCTTGGATTTTTATGTAGTAAGAAATAGACGAAACGCTTGGCTTGTCTTTCGCCAATCCCTGGGAATTCCTTGAAGTATTCAGTTAGTTTGTCTATGGGGTTCATTTTTAATTAAAATTGGTCTAAGACTGTCTCTTTCGACCCTCCTGAAGATGGGCCAAAATTATTTGTTCCAGATTTATCGATAGACATGAAGGTTGTTGTTTTTTCGTCAAAGTACAAGTCAACCTTTCCGACTGGTCCATTTCTGTGTTTTTCGATAAGGATTTCAGCGATGTTTGTGCGCTCGCTCTCGTCTTTACCTTTGTCTTCTCTGTGGATGAACATTACGATATCAGCATCTTGCTCGATAGATCCTGAGTCACGAAGATCTGACAGACGAGGGCGTCCGCCACGAGATTCAACAGCACGAGAAAGCTGTGAAAGAGCAATGACGGGGACATCAAACTCTTTTGCTAGAGCTTTCAAGGAACGAGAA
Source organism: Minisyncoccia bacterium (assembly GCA_038250975.1). Classification (GTDB taxonomy): domain Bacteria; phylum Patescibacteriota; class Minisyncoccia; order Phycocordibacterales; family UBA9973; genus UBA8515. The sequence continues at coordinate 62 of JBBSBU010000086.1, read as the reverse complement.
ATTTCCGTCACCTGGTTTACCATATTATCATAGTTCTTAGATGTGGACATAAGCTGTAAGTA
>JBBSBU010000085.1:0-2469 GCA_038250975.1 Minisyncoccia bacterium | reverse complement strand
GTTATATAACCACCATTTTCTTTCTTTTCAATTTGAACTCTTGTGCCTAGTGTCTCTTGGAACTTTCCTTCCATCTCACTTATTTCTGGGTCTTGTATATATTCTTTTTTGCGAACTTTATCATAAGCAATTTTGCGAGCTATCTTCTCTGCATCACGAACTGTGAGCTTCTTCCACATGATCTCTTTAAACAAAACATTCTGCTCATCTGGCCTATCCCCTAGCATAAGAATAGGACGAGTGTGACCTTCACTTATTTTACCAGCAGATAGAGCATCTAGCATATCTTGAGGTAGTGCTAATAATCGTAAAGTATTAGAAACATACTCACGACTCTTACCTACCTTTACCCCTATCTGAGTATGAGTAAACTTAAATTCTTCTACAAGTCTAAAAAAGGCACGAGCACGCTCAACAGCATTCAAGTCTTCACGTTGAAGATTCTCTATAATAGCAAGCTCCAGCTTAGCCATATTATCATCCCCGACACGTATTATAACTGGAACTTGCTCTAACTTTGCTATCTTTGAAGCTCGCAACCTTCTCTCTCCTGCTATTAACTCATACTCAACAACAATCCCCTCATCTTCTTTTATCATCTCAATACGAGACACTACAAGTGGCTGCAGTACACCATACTGACGAATTGAATCTGCTAAATCTTGCAAACGGGCTTCGTCGAATTCTCGACGAGGCTGAAAAGGATTCGGCTTAACCTTTTCTATATCTACCCAAAAAATCGAATTACTATAAAGCTGTGACATTCTTCTATTTTATCACAAAAATACTAAGTTGAAAAATTTAAATAATTGTGTATAATTGTGAGGTGAGTAAATGCGTCGGTGGTAGAGTGGTCAATTACAACAGACTGTAAATCTGTCGGCTTCGGCCTACGTAGGTTCAAATCCTACCCGACGCACAATATCAAAAACCCTTGCGAAAGTAAGGGTTTTTTAAATAGTGCATAACTCTCTTGATTTATTTTCTGAAAGTTATACTATTAAAGTAAACCAATATATTAACAAACCTAGGTTTACTCTCCCTTAGCAAAGGCTAAGGACATTAAGACTAAACCACTTATGAAGATATTCATTAGTTATTTTTTAGAAAGATAAAATCAAAAAAGCCTCAGGATAATACATCCGAGGCTTTTTTATTATTTAACTTTAGTTCTACTTACTTTTACATTTGATACAATCTTTTTCTTTTTCATCTCCACTAAAAGCTCTTTATCTTTAAGTGCTACGTGAACGACATCACCCTTCTTTACACTCTTACCTATTATAAAATTTGCAACTGGGTTCAGTATTTTATCTTGTATAATTCTACCAAGAGGTCTTGCTCCATAATGAGGATTGTACCCTTCTTTGGCTAAATAAGACAAAGCATCAGGAGATATCTCAAATCCAATATCTTTACCAACTAACCTATCTACGACAACTTTAATCTTTAGATCTACGATGTGTCTAATAGCCTCAAGAGACAATATATCAAAAACAATTGTATCGTCGATTCTATTAAGGAATTCTGGACGGAAGTAATCCTTTAGAGAACCCAACACCTTCTCTTTTGTCTGAGTATACTCATCCTTTTTAGAAATATTTGAGAATCCAAGCGTTTCCATTTTCTCAATAAAGTTTGAACCAATATTTGAAGTCATAATTATGACTGTATTCTTAAAGTTTACGACTCTACCTTTCGCATCTGTTAAACGCCCTTCATCTAAAACTTGAAGGAGAACATTAAAGACTTCCGGATGAGCCTTTTCTATTTCATCAAAAAGTACAACAGAGTAAGGCCTGTGACGCACAGCTTCTGTAAGATTACCAGACTCATCATAACCCACATATCCTGGAGGCGAACCGATAAGCTTTGAGACGCTATGACGCTCCATATACTCACTCATATCGACTCTTATTAAAGCCTTATCATCGTTAAACATGAATTCTGAAAGAGCCTTTGTCAACTCAGTCTTCCCCACCCCAGTAGGACCCAGAAATATAAATGAGCCGATAGGCTTATTTGGATCTGAAATTCCAGCTCGGTTCCTCCTGATAACATTGGCGATCTTTGTTATTGCTTCGTCTTGCCCGATAACACGTTCACGCAAAACATCTTCCATTTTTGCAAGTTTAGCTCTTTCTTCCTCAAGCATTTTAGACAATGGAATACTAGTCCACATAGAAACAACCTCTGCAATATCTTCAGCTGTAATTTCTTCTTTTAATATCCGACGCGACTTCTGTAATTTCTTTAATTTTGAAAGTTTTATATCCAGCTTCTTTTTTAAATCAGGGATTTCCCCATAGCGTATTTCAGCTGCACGAGCCAGATCAGAATGCATCTCAGAATTCTCACCTTCTACACGAAGTGTCTCTAACTGTTTCTTTATGTTACGAATATCTAGAACAGTTTCTTTTTCGTTCTTCCACTTCAACTCTATTTCGTGAGTCTTTTCTTTAAGATTAC
>JBBSBU010000084.1:0-2503 GCA_038250975.1 Minisyncoccia bacterium | reverse complement strand
ATAGTTTTGAAAATTCTAAGTTCGAGGTCACAATCGTGCTTTTTGTTTCATATCTTGCTGCAAATATTTGAAACAGGAGGCTTGCGCCTTCTTTATCAAAATTTAAATATCCAAATTCATCCAGATAGAGAACATCACACGAATTCACCTTTTTAATGAACTGGCTAAGACGTTTTTGATTTGCAGCTTCTGTCAGCTGTGATACAAGATCTGATACTCTTTTGAATTTCACAGAATATCCCTTTATGATCGCTTCTATCCCGATGGCAGTGCAAAGATGTGATTTTCCGGTTCCACAGCTACCTATGGCAACTAAATTCCGATGATTTTTAATGAATTCACAAGTAGCAATCTCCATCACCAAGTCTTTATCTAGATTCGGAAGTCTGGTTTTATCAAACTCGAATGTATCAAGCGTTTTTATTATTGGAAAAGATGCATTTTTAATACGATATTTATATTTATTTCTCTGTTTTATTTCATTTTCTGCCATAAGCAAGTTATATATACTTTCCTTTGTTTCCATTTGATTGTCAATATATGACGTATAGTCCTGAAATGCTTGCAACTTTAAATCTGTTGCCAAAGATTTGATCTTCTCATTCAGATCAAGCTTTTCATTTATGTTATTTTTCATTATATTTCTCTCTTCCTTCTATCAATTCATCATATTTTTTAAAGTCTACCGAATCGACTTTGATATCGGAATCAAAGTTCGTCACTTTTTTATTCTCCTGTATTTCAAGATAAAAACATACCATATCATATGAAGGCACACCTGTAGAATTTGCTTGCCGCACAGCCCATAAAAGGGTCTCTCTTGATATCTTCTTCCCGAGTAGAAAAATATTCACGAGTTGATGGTTTTTATCTTTGCTTTTACAAATACGCAAGAATTCAGATAATTCATCAGGCATCTGCCCTTTTATTATTGGTGCAGCATTATCGATCGCTCTTGGTTTTCTATCAAGGATATCAAGATAGTGTTCTGTGACATATTGATGATCCCCTTTGCGAAACACTTTTTTATGTGAATATATCAAGCTTCCCTGAAAATATATATCCACTTTAAAAGGAGACACTTTTAGTGTAACGGTAAGACCAATAAAAGCTTTAGGTACTGAATATTTTATACCTTCTGATCTTACTGTAAGATCAGGATGAACTAGTGCCTTAATTTCTGCCGAGGGATCAAGAGGTAAAAGTGGCAGTGGTAACAAATGTTTTTTTTCTTCTTCAAGCATTTCTTTTATGCTATATTCTTTGTTTTTGATTTTATGATTCATACAATATTCAGTACATTTTTGGGTAACATGTTCCTGCAATTCCTCAAAGTCTTTGACCCAGGGCATAGGAGTAAGAGCGATTTGTCGTGCAATAGATACAAGATTCTCAACGGCCCCTTTTTCATTACCTTTTGCTTTATTACATAATATTCCTTCAAAGGCATAATGTGCCTCTAACTTTTTGAATTTCTCTTGTTTTATTGCATTTTTCCCCCAGTCATCCAAAACCACGCTACGCAAATTATCGTAGACGCACCGTAGAGGGACCCCCCTGGAAAAATTCAAAAGCCATTACATTTCCTGTATAAAAACTTGAGTTAGTTTTGTCAGGGAAAACAGCACAAAAAATACCGTAACTATATGGAAGAACAGCACAAAACAAAGAAACTTTTGTTTTTATTTCATTTATATATACGCTAGCATCACCCCAGTCAAATTCCATTGCTTCTCCCGGTGCGAATTCAAGAGGTATGAATACTTCAGGTTTCTTTATTCGTAGCTCCCTGATATACTTTCTGATAGTAGACTCACCGACACTATATCCCATCTTTACAAGCATCTGATATATGATTTTTGCATTTAAACTTTGTTTTTTAGGAGCATTTTTATTCTTCTCAATAATCTCTATTATATTTTTCTCTAGAGTATCTCTAAGTGGACTATTTACGGTCTGATATTCTTTTCTTGCATCCAGATCGACTTCACCCATACAATATTTACGAACTGTTCTTCTATTAATATCAAGTCGTTTTGCGATCTCTCTAATACTTATTCCTTCAACAGCGTACAATCTTCTTATCGACCTATAGATTTTTGTATCTATCTTTGGCATGTTAGCATCTCCTTTTATTATTTGTTCTCTAAAAAGTTTTCCCAGGGAAACTACAATAGTGATCGAGCAATTTGATGAAGCGAGTTACGGACTCTAATACACTAGGTAAGATTTTTTTATACTTTTCGAAATCTTTTTTTGTCATGATTCCAAAGCCCTTCTCAAGTTCGCATATGAGTTCAAGAAAGAGTCGAAGGGATCCGTCAAATCTCGAGAGTGGGTCATTTTTCTGATCGATTGTCTTATATTTTCTTGTTTTTATCAATGGTTCAAACTTTAAAACCGATTTGGGGTCTGAAATGATTTCTTTTTTGAGCGTATCTGGAGTTTTCTTACTATTATATACTGTGATCAGATTTTCAACTGTGGATTTAGGAATATTGTT
>JBBSBU010000083.1:0-2523 GCA_038250975.1 Minisyncoccia bacterium | reverse complement strand
ACCAACAATCACTGAGTATGGAGTACCTCTTTGATCAGCAGGGAGTCCTTTCATTGCGCTCTCTACACTATCAGATATTTTTTTACTTAAAGCATCTTTGTCTGTTTTACTTACACAAGCTGTAAGCTTGTCTTTAGATACTCCTACTTGCTCTGATAAAGTTTTATTATTGTTTTTATCACCGCCAAGTTTGCCACCACCATTAGTTATTAAAATTGCTAACATAATAAGAACACCAGCTACAACTATCGCTGCAGGTGTGTTTAAACCTTGTTTTTTATCATTTTCCATATAACTATTATATCATAAATATAAATTTATCAACTTAAATCTTATATTGAAAATTAAGCATAATTGTGATATAATAATTACTACGGATGGATGGTATATATAGTATAATTTTCTACGTTTTTTCGTTTATTTCTGTGTATGTGCAGATATTTTTTTTGTTTACCTTTCTAGAAAAAAGACGCCATATAGTGCATCATCCAGACAGCTTGGAATTATCTAATTACCCGACAGTTACAATAGCTGTCCCTTGCTATAATGAACATGAGACGATAGAGAGAACAGTTGCATCTCTTTTGGCTCTTGATTATCCTAAAGATAAAATAAAACTATTTCTAATTGACGATGGTAGTAAAGATAATACATGGGATCTAATTAAAAATTTAGATAATGGTAAGAATATTTTATCTTTTCACAAAGAAAATGGTGGTAAGCATACGGCCTTGAACCTTGCATTAGAGAAATCCGATTCCGAATTCTTTGGCTGTCTTGATGCTGATTCTTTTGTCCATAATCAGGCACTTAAGAGAATTCTAAAGTACTTCGAAGTTGACCCAAAAACGATGGCCGTTGCTCCGTCTATCGTTGTTTACAATCCTAAGAATATTTTACAGTCAGCTCAAAAAATAGAGTACGATATGGCTATTTATACCAAGAAAATGCTTGGCTTTATGGGAGGCATACATGTGACACCAGGGCCATTCTCTATCTTTAAAAAAAGAGTATTTGAAGAGCTAGGAAATTATCATAAAGCTCATAATACCGAAGACCAAGAAATAGCCTTACGCATGCAAGAGCATGGATACAAGATAGATCATTGTCCCGATGCTTTTGTTTATACAAATACTCCGAATTCTGTTATGAAGCTTTATAGACAAAGACTAAGGTGGATATATGGTTTCATTAAGAATCTTGTTGATTATAGAAGACTGCTATTTAGAAAGAAGTACGGGACTGTGGCCTTGTTTACTTTACCGTCTGGGATTGTTTCTGTTCTAGGTGTTATATTGTTGTCTTTTACTGTTGTTTATAATTTATCTAAATTTATTTATCATAAAATAATACAGATACAGACAGTTGGCTTTTCAAGCTTGCTTAAGTTTAATTATAAATTTGATTGGTTTTTTGTTAATACAAAAGCGGTATTGTTCTTATCTATTATTTTGTATATACTTGTTATTATATCTGTATTGATAGGTAGAAAAATGTCAGAAGGAAAGGTGACATTCTCCATTTCGATACTTTATTTTATTATTATTTATAGTGTAATAGCGCCGTTTTGGATGCTTAGAGCGATATACAATGCGATCTTCTCTAAAGAGTCTAGTTGGACATTTGAACGTCGCGTTACAGAAAGTTAAAAATGCATCAACACGAACCGAATGATTGGAAAAAGTATACTATAGTTTTATTTATAACATCTACCATATTTATATCTGGTTTGTGGGTTTCTAATTACTTAAATAATAAAAAAATAGACCAATTAAAAAATATTGAAGATAATATATCTGTAGATCTAATGTCCTCCGAGACACAATTCTCACTACTTGAAGAATTGTCATGTAAAGACGTATCAACGACCGTATTATCCTCAGAACTTAATACCTTAGCTGATAAGATCTCTTACAGTGAGAATAATATAGGGAATGATGATAGTAATGTTGTTTCTCTAAAGAAATATTATTCACTACTTGAGATCAAAGACTACCTTCTAATGAAAAAGATAACTGAGCGTTGTGGCCAGAAGTCAATCTTTATTCTTTATTTCTACAAGAATGAAAAGTGTGATGATTGTACAAAGCAAGGTTATGTTCTTACTGAGTTAAGACAGAAATACCCTAACTTGAGAGTTTATTCTTTTGATTACAACTTGGATCTTTCCTCTTTAAGAGCCATGACATCTATCTACAAGGTCCCAGATGACCTTCCAGCAATAGTTATAAACGGCAAGGTCTATTCAGGCTTTAAGAGCGTAGAAGACATAGAAAAGACGTTTCCAGAGCTTGAAAGTATAAAACCTGAAGATACTAAGACTGATGTTAAGGTTAAAACAACTACTACCAAAACAACAAAGCCTAGTACGACTTTAAAACAATAAATAATTCTCGTGCCGAGAAAAAACACCCGTTTAGGGTGTTTTTTCTTTGGAGCCGGCACGAGGATTCGAACCCCGGACATCCACTTTACAAAAGTGGCGCTCTACCAACTGAGCTATGCCGGCAAACTTATTTCATT
>JBBSBU010000082.1:0-2532 GCA_038250975.1 Minisyncoccia bacterium | reverse complement strand
TGCCGTTGTTAAGTTTCAGAAGGATAATAATCAGATAGCTGATGGGGTGGTAGGAGCAACAACGATGGAGAGGTTGAATAGGTAGCAACATTAAACCCCCAGATGTCTGGGGGTTTAATGTTGTTTAGATGCTTTTTACTATTCTTTCGAATGTCTCAGGATTCTTTTGAGCGATGTCTGATAATATTTTACGGTCAAGCCCAATGTTCTTTTTCTTTAATCCATTAATGAATTTACTGTAAGAAAGTTCAAGTGGTCTTACTGCTGCATTTATACGTGTTGTCCATAAACTCCTTGCATCTGCCTTTTTATCTTTTCTGTGTGCAAATGAATATGCTCCCGCGTGCTTTAGTGCTTCTTTGGCTTGAGACTTCTTTGTACTACGTCCAAAACGGAATCCTTTTGTTTGGGCTAGTATATTCTTTCTGTGTTTATTTTTTATTACTCCTCTTTTAACTCTTGTCATAAATTAGTTTCTAGCAGCTAGTTTCTAGTGACTAGGAAATTTTATATTAATAATTTTATTTACGCGTTTGGCAAATATGTCCTAATGTTCTTATTTGAAAGTGATTGGATATTCATTTTGCGACCATTTAGTTGCTTAGTGCGTGACTGCTTTGCGTTAAAATGATTAAATCCAGGAGCACGAGCTAAAATTTTACCATTCTTTGTAACTTTTAAACGCTTAGTTAGTGATTTGTTTGTTTTTATACTCATATAATTTACTTTTCTTTTTCTATTGTAATAGTTGGACCTTTAGGACCTTTTCTATAATCCTCTGCTACCTTGTAATTTTCGGTGATTAGATGAAGTACACGATCAAGTCTTTCTCTTAAAAATGCGTCTGCCATATATTTGGAACGTCCCGAAAGGAAAAGTTCTACTTTTATACGGTGGCCTTCTTTAAGCCATTCCGAAGCTTTTCTTGCTTTTAAAGCTAGATCATTTTCTCCGGTACCAATCTTTATTTGTATAGATTTAGTTTCCGTTGTTTTTGCTCCTGCTTTTGCTTTTTTCAGCTTCTTGTTCTGTTCGTATTTGTACTTACCGTAATCTGCTATTTTAACTATTGGAGGATTCGCATTAGGAGTTATTTCAATCAAATCAAAACCTTGTTCATTTGCCATAGCAAAAGCATCTTTAAAACTCAAAACGCCAAGGTTTTCACCTTCGTTTGAGATTACTCGAATCTCGCTTGCTCTTATTTGATTGTTGATTCTTTCTCTCAATGTGTTCTTCCGATAGATATAAAAGGTTATAACCTTTTATCTCGACTTCGACTCGGACGCTGTACACAAAATTACTTATGTGTATGATCCTCCCTTGTCGTGAAAAAATAGATTACCTACCTAAAGACCATACTATCATAAATATGTTATTATGGCAATATGGATAAGAAAGTGATTAAAGTATATAAAAAGCGAGGTGAGACACCACTTGAGTGCATAAATAGCCTTAAAAAAGAAGAAGAAAGTCTAAAGCTTTTGCCTATGACCTACGCTGGCAGACTTGATCCTTTGGCAGAAGGTCTACTTCTTATTTTAGTTGGAGATGAATGTCACAAAAAGAATGAATATATGAATTTGCCAAAAATTTATGAAGTGGATGTTCTTTTTGGATTCAGTACCGATACATATGATTTAATGGGTAAAATAGTAAAAAGCTCCGCTCTGGATGGATCAGTGGTTGATCATGGAAACAAAGAAGCCAATGAGTTTTTGAAGAAACAAGCTATTCCAAATATTTCTATTGGTTCAGTCGTTAAGAATACAGTATCTTCGTTCACTGGTAATATTAATCAATCTTATCCTCCTTATTCTTCTCGCCCGGTTAGAGGTAAGCCATTATTTATGTGGGCTAGAGAGGATAAATTGAACGAAATAGAAATACCCGTACACGATGTCTTTATTGAGAACATAGAAATAGTCGAAGAAAAGAAAATCTCTGGCAAGGATTTACTTGTTAAAATTAAAGAAGATATAAGTCTTGTAAAAGGGGATTTTCGACAGAAAGAAATTGTTCCATTGTGGAATGTTACTCTCCGAGGTAAAGATGAAGAAAAGTTTGATGTAGTGAAGATTCGTGTTTCTTGTGGTACTGGTGTCTACATGAGATCGATTGCGAATGACATAGGAAAAAAGCTAGGTATTCCTGCTTTGGCTATGAATATAAAAAGAGTTAAAGTTGGGGATTATGAAATTGAATAATAATTTAGAATCTCCCCAAAGCAAGGCTTTGGGGAGATTCTTTTTACTGTTTTTTTAAAGTATTACTTTTTTCGCTTCTTCGAACAAAGAATCAATTCTTTCTTCTGTTTTAGCTTCGCCGAAGAGTCTTATGATTGGCTCTGTATTTGAAGGACGAAGATGTATCCATGCATTATCAGGGAAATCAAATCTTATTCCATCTTGTTCGTCATATGAAGCTTCTTTAAAGATAGATTTTAATTTTGGATACATTTCATTTAGGTTTAAACCTTCTATTGACCATTTGTCCTTCTTCATTACGAGTTCTGGTATTTCAGAAATAAGT
>JBBSBU010000081.1:0-2559 GCA_038250975.1 Minisyncoccia bacterium | reverse complement strand
TTACTCTTACAACACCAAACCCTTTATGGGATATAGTTATAATGCCTTCTAGGTACCGATCCTTAGTAGTTTCTGTTTTGTTTGGGTTTTTGTATTTTTTCACAATTTTAGTATAGCACAAGGGCTTGATTCATTATAATGTTTATGGTAGGATACTTTTACATATGTTAAAGATAAGATTACAAAGAATAGGGCGCAAGAATGATCCAGCTTTTCGAGTGCTTTTAACAGACTCTAAAAATTCTACCAAGAGTGGTAAATTCAAAGAAATTCTAGGTTCATACAATTTAAAGAAAGGCGAAGTTTTGTTTAAAGCTGATCGCATAAAGTACTGGATGAGTAATGGAGCTCAAGCTTCAGATACAGTTCATAACTTTTTGGTTAAACAAAAGATCATAGAAGGGAAGGTTAAGAATGTTCTACCAAAGAAGTCTCCAACTAAACCTAAAAAAGAACTTAAGAAATAACAAATAAAATCCCCGCCAAAATCTTACAGATACTGGCGGGGATTTTATGTTGCACTTCAAAAGCTTGATGTGCTATATTGTATACAGGCAGGTTGTAGTCGGTACACTGCTTTTCGAATTATGATTAATTACTAAATACATTATATGATGGCAGATGATAAAGCATTCCTAGAATATATCGTTAAGGCACTTGTAGACAATCCAGACGATGTAAAGATAGATAGAACAGTAGACGAAATGGGCGTACTTATTACTATGACAGTGACCAGCGCTGACATGGGTAAAATTATTGGTCGCCAAGGAAATACAGCAAAAGCAATCCGAACACTACTACGTGTTATTGGTATGAAAAACAATGCTCGTGTTAACTTGAAAATCAATGAACCAGAAGGTGGAAGAGTTATGCCTGAGCATACTGAATCTTCAGTTGAGTCAGAAGTGAAAGTTGAAGCTAAAGCACCAGCTATGACAGCTAGTGAAGCATCAAAATCAGTTGACGCAGCATTAGATGATTTGAAAGGAATATAAAATTGAATTTATTGAATGGCCCGACGGCGTAGCCGTCGGGCCTTTCTTGTGGTATTATGCGTTTATGAATTTTCACGTTGTGACATTATTCCCTGAGATGTTTGATTCCTACTTGAAGGAGTCTATTTTAGGGCGAGCAATAAAAGAAAAGAAGATTTCTGTTTCTTTCGTGAATCCTCGTAAATTTGTTTCAGGTAAATACAAGAAAGTTTGGCCAGATGGGAATGTTTCAGCTCAAGTAGATGAGCGCCCATATGCTGGAGGTCCTGGTATGGTTATGATGGCAGAACCAATGATAAAAGCGGTTGAGAATATACAGACTTCGATCGTGAAGCGATTTTCTAGGTCCTCGGATCTCCTCGCCAAATACAATGGAAAGATAAAGGGCGAGGCCAGACCTGGAAAATCGCTTCGCAATCTCCGTCCAAAAACCCTTGTGATTAATTTTGTTCCTTCTGCAGAAAAATTTACAACAGAAGTTGGTAAAAAAATATCTAAAAAATATACCGATATTATTTTAATTTGTGGCAGATACGAAGGGATAGATGCAAGGATGGATAAGATACTTAAAACTACAAAGTATTCAATAGGTGATTACGTTCTGACAGGAGGAGAGATACCAGCAATGGTTTTGATAGACTCCATCTCTCGCCAGATCGAAGGAGTTCTCGGTAACTTTGATTCACGTGAAGAAGAGCGTGTCTCATCAAGTGAAGTTTATACTCGACCAGAAGTTTTAGAATATAAGGGCAAAAAATATAAAGTTCCAGCAGTCCTTCTCTCTGGTGATCATAAGAAAATAGAAGAGTGGAAGACTAAACAAAATGAAAAATAACCATTAAATAATGATTATTTTTCATAGGTATTAATTATAGTTTAGCTAGATTATTGACAAAAAGTAAGATATTTGTTTTAATAGGGAAAATAAGTAAAAATAAATTAAAAAAATTTATCGTTATGCCAAAAGTTATTCTGAAACATTCTGGTAGGGTTAATCTTGCTATCCCTACATTAGAAGAAGCAAGTCTTACCTCTGTTGAAAATTGGGGGAATAGGGTCGGCTCTATGACACCTTCTTTTTATCCAAAAGAATTCTCTGAATTTTTTATCCTCGGTCCTGCGAAGAGAAGAATGCCGAACTCTCACGACTGCGTGGATTTTATTAAAACTAATAATTTTGATTTATCAAACGTTCAAGGGTTAGTTGTATTAGAATTACTTGACACAACCTTTGATTTTTTAAAGGAAGATTCTTGGACTATGGGTTTTGATAAGAAGGACCATCTTTGGTATGAAAAAGGCTTCGGCCACCTTGTACCTTGCCTTCATAAAATAAGAAGAGGTAAGTATAATCATTTGTACTTTCCGTGGTCAATGAACATTGACTATAACGAGAGGGTTCTAGCATTTAAATAAAATCAAACCATGTACCAGATTAAAAGCCGACATATTCACGTATGATCGGCTTTCTTTTTAATATATTTTTATTTAGGAAAGTATTTGTAATATAGATAGGTATTACTTACGATTCTTGACTTTTTTTCTAAAAGTTATATCTCGTTAG
>JBBSBU010000080.1:0-2584 GCA_038250975.1 Minisyncoccia bacterium | reverse complement strand
GATTTATAGTTGAATTTTTGGCAAGTATTTTGAGTTTTGAAAAAGTAACTTATTGGCTTGGTCACAAGTCAGAGTTAAAGAAAAAACTTAACGAAGTTTTTTCTTTAGAGGAAGTTGTAGACATTTGGCTTGAAGAAAAAACCAAAATCACAAACTTCTACCAAACTTGTTTTGGAGATAAATGGATTCCAAATTTTGAGGATGTAAAAATTCCTGAAATCACTGGTGAATTAAAACGCCTCGAATTTATTTTTCCACAAATGACTGAGCAAGAAGCATTTGATGCTTATAAAAGTTATTTTAGCAAAGATAAGACATGGAAAGCTTGGGACGATATTACTAAAGCTATCAATCCTGAGTCAGTTCAGTTGCGTTCAAAACAAAATTACGCAATGCTTCATGTAGGAGGTGACGAGCCTGATCTTTTGAATTACAGTTATGACGATGGTATAGAACAAAATATCATCTTCCTGAATCCACTCGAAGGTATTATTTCAGCTTTTCGGTATCGTTTTGAAACAGGCAAAATGTACGATGTCATCGGAGTGACCAGACTTTCAGCGCTCTATCACGATGGCAGCGCGATGAGCATGTGCGAGGGCAACGATGGCGATTTCCGCGTGGTTAGTGGCAATCGTGACGATCACATCTCGCATATCGGTCTTCGTCAGACCTGTTTCTAATCCTTTTAACTTTTATCTTGACCCCTTTTACGAATTTATTTTGTAAAAGGGGTTTTGTTATATATTATTAAGTAGGGTTTTTATAAAACTAGGTAAGTTTTTCATGATGTTGACTCTGTTCTTGAAAATGGCGTGATAGATGAATTTATTGTTGCGGAGGCAACATTGTGATAAAATAGAAATATAAATGATTTATTTCAATAATGTTACAAAAAAATATAAAGATAATTCTTCACTTGAAGATATAACCTTGTCGATTGCTCAAGGAGAGTTTGTTTCTATTGTTGGACATTCAGGGGCAGGTAAGACAACACTAATAAAACTTATCTTAGCAGAAGAATGTCCTACCTGTGGAATTGTTTCTTTTGAGTCTACAGATATTCATAAACTTTCAAAGAAAGACTTGATGAAATTTCGACGCAAGGTTGGGGTAGTTTTCCAGGATTTTCGCCTTCTTCCAAACAGGACAGCTTATGAGAACATAGCTTTTGCGATGGAAGCCACAGGTAAGACAGATTTAGAAATAGTTGAAGATGTACCACATGTTCTAGAGCTTGTTGATCTTACAAACAGAGCATTCCATTTCCCTCATCAGCTTTCAGGAGGAGAGAAACAACGTTTGTCGATAGCTCGCGCTATTATTACTCAACCAGATCTAATAATTGCCGACGAACCGACAGGGAATCTTGATCCTAAAAACGCAGAAGAGGTTATAAACATTCTTAAGAAAATAAATGATCTAGGCACAACCATTATACTAACTACTCATAACAGAGACGTTGTAGATCAAGTCAGAAAGAGAGTCATAACTCTCGAAAACGGCCGTATTATAAGAGATGATAAAGAGGGTAAATATGTGTTAAAATAAAATTATGTTAATTCACACAAAAAGAATAATAAGATCAGGCTGGTATAACTTTATAAGAAGTGGTTTTACTTCTATCGCTAGCATTCTCATAATGACAATCACACTTTTTGTGATTACCTCACTTATTTTTGTTCAAGCTGCCTTGAATTCTTCTTTGAATGATATAAAAGAGAAAGTTGATGTGACTATATATTTGGTTCCTGGTGCAGATGAGGATGCTATTAAGAAAATAGAAGACTCTCTTGTTAAACTTCCAGAGATAAAAGAAATAACGTACACTTCATCTGAAGAAGCTCTATCAAACTTTAAAGACAAGCACTCAAACGACTACCTAACACTTCAGGCATTAGACGAGCTCAGTAGTAATCCACTAGGGGCATCACTTAACATAAAGGCTAATGATCCTTCTCAGTATGAAAGTATTGCGAAATATTTTGAAAATGACAATGCTCTTTCGAAAGGAGCTCTAACCATAATAGACAAGATAGACTACCATCAGAATAAAATAGTGATAGATAGGCTTACTTCTATAATAAAAGGAGCAAAAAGTCTTGGTTTTGCAGTATCCTTAGTTTTGATAATGATTTCAATAATCATTACTTTCAACACTATCCGTCTTATTATATATATGTCTCGTGAAGAAATCAGTGTTATGAGACTTGTCGGAGCTGGTTCTAAATATGTCCAGGGTCCGTTTATTGTGTCTGGTATCCTCGTCGGCATTGGAGCCTCTTTTCTTTCTATTCTAATTTTTATTCCGATTTCTATCTGGCTCGGTAACCATATGACAGACTTTATAGGAATTAATTTATATCAATATTATAAAGCAAATTTCTTGCAATTATTTATTATAATGATAGTTTCAGGAGTAGTGCTTGGAAGTATTTCTAGTTTCTTCGCTGTTAATAGATATATAAGAAAATAAAAAATGAAAAAAATACCAGAAGAAAAGGCAGATAAAAGCGTGTCTAATTGTAAATATATTTTTGTTGTCGGTGGAGTAATCTCTGGTGTTGGTAAGGGGGTCACCGCT
>JBBSBU010000079.1:0-2598 GCA_038250975.1 Minisyncoccia bacterium | reverse complement strand
GCGATTGTTGTGAAGAAGCACTACAGTTCTAAAGTAGAAATTGGCACAGAAGTAATCGTTAAAAAAGAGGGATCAAAAGATAACAGTACTTACAGTATTGTCGGAGCAGAAGAAGCTGATATGTCAAACAATAAAATTTCAAATAAATCACCATTGGGTGAAGCGTTGTTCGGAAAGAAGAAAGGTGATGTCGTTTCTATAAATACACCCAAGGGACTAGTCAAGTATACCCTAATTGATATACAATAGGGTTATGGCATCTATAGAAGAATTACGCAATACGCGACTTACTAAAATTAGTAAACTAAAAGAAGCAGGTATGGATTCTTATCCTGCGTCTGTTCCTCGTGATTACTCGATAAAAGAAGTTAAAGATTCTTTTGAAAGTTTATCTAAAGATCAGAAAAACTTATCTATAACAGGTAGGGTTATTGTCGTACGTGGACAAGGATCAATACTTTTTATTGTTTTACAGGATGGTTCTGATAAATTCCAGGCAGTTTTGAAAAAAGATGAGATGAGTGAAAAAGCTTTTAACCTCTTTGTTGACACTATTGATAATGGAGATTTTATTTCTGTAACCGGTACTCTTTTTGTGACTCAACGTGGGGAACAAAGTATTTTGATAAAAGATTGGTGTATGGCTACGAAAGCACTTTTACCTCTTCCTGATAAGTGGCACGGATTGCAGGACTTAGAAGAAACTTATCGCAAGAGATATCTAGATATACTGATGGACAAAGAAGTATACGACCGCTTTATACTCAGATCTAAAATAATTAAATCTATCAGGGAATTTTTTGATAAAAAGGATTTTTTAGAGATAGAGACTCCAATTTTACAGAATCAAGCAGGTGGAGCAATGGCAAAAACATTTAATGCTCACCATAATGATTACGACATGGATATGGTCCTTCGGATATCTTTAGAGCTTGAGCATAAAATGCTCATGGTTGGAGGTTATGAAAGAGTTTATGAAATAGGTAAGAATTTTAGAAACGAAGGCTCAGATCCTACTCACTTGCAAGAGTTTACAATGATAGAATGGTATGCAGCGTATCAAAGTCTCGAGACAAATATGAAGTGGACAGAGGAGCTTATAAAGTCTATCGCTATTAATATTGTAGGTAAAAATATTTACAAAGTTTACGACAATGAAGGTAATGAAGTAGATGTGGATATAAGTTTAGTGTGGCCCCGTGTTACATTTGGAGAATTATTAAAGAAAGATGCAAATATAGATATAGAAACTATTACGCTTGAAGAAGCACAGAAAGAAGCTTTGAAGTGGGGAGTTAAAGAAGAAGAAGTCAAAAAGTTGGGACGCGGGAGTTTGCTCGATAAAATATATAAAAAGTCTTCTAGACTTAAAATAGTTAATCCAACATTTGTTACAGATTTCCCTGGAGACTTGAAACCTCTTGCTCAGCAAAATGAGGATAGTACAGCGAAGGTCTGTCAGCTTATTATCGCTGGAGCAGAGATAACAAATCAATACGCAGAACTTGTGAACCCATTAATACAAAGAGATCTTCTTGTTGCTCAAGCTAAAGCAAAAGAAGGTGGAGACGAAGAAGCGATGGAAGTCAGTGAATCATTCCTAACGGCCATGGAGCATGGAATGCCACCCATGACAGGCTTTGGTATGGGGATAGATAGAATAGTAGCAATTTTTACAGAACAGAAAAATCTTCGTGATGTTATATTTTTTCCAACCATGAAACCAAAAGAATAAAATCTTAAAATTAGAGAAAGATTAAGCCCAAAACAATAATTTGTTTTGGGCTAATTTTTAATTTTTTTCATCGCGCTCAGGATTAATTTCATCATAGGACACGTATTCGCTTCCTGAATGAGGAAGGAGTGTATCCGTCTGTTTTTGGGGCATTTTCATTTTAACTAAAGTAGCGCTATTTTTTCTCTCTGGAAAATAATATCCAGGTTGAAATTGTTCCAATACACTCTGTTGTTTCTCCATAATGTAAGATTTAAATATTTATTTAAAAATATCATATATTTGTATTTTTGTCTATTTAAATAACTTATATACTATTCCGTTATTTTCGAGCTCTTATCCAAAGAAGTTATGCACAGTTTTGAGTGGGAGGGGTTGTTTGTTTTGTGGGATGAAGTGGTGTATAATATATTTAAGTGGGATATAGTGGGATTTCATAATAATAACTATATTTCACAGCATTATTATGCTTATTGGAGAATATACACACACATTAGACGACAAGAATCGAATGTCACTACCTGTTAAATTCCGAAAGGAGATGGGGAAGAGTATTGTTGTTGCTCCAGGCTTAGATAACTGTCTTTCGATTTTTACAATCAAAGAGTGGCAAAAAGTATCAGAAAAATTATCAGATTCTTCAATGCTGGCGTCAGACAATAGAAGTTTTTCGAGATTTATGTTTGGCCAAGCAACCACAGTTGACGTAGATGCAAACGGCCGAATACTAATCCCGGAAAATTTGAAGAGCCGATCAAACCTTACAAATAAAGTAGTAGTTATCGGAGTGCAGAACCGCGCAGAAATTTGGAATGAGAAAGCCTGGAATGATTACAAAAAGTTAGTAGAAACACAGGCAGATG
>JBBSBU010000078.1:0-2641 GCA_038250975.1 Minisyncoccia bacterium | reverse complement strand
TCTCTAACAAATCAAGTAACGTAAGATTCACTTGATACTCGGTGGTATCTAGGTCTGCTTCAGAAGCTTTCTTTACTAAATATGAATTACTCATCGTGCAAGAATTGATGTATTCACATTCCCCTGAATATACTCCAGTTCCTTTCTCAGTCTCTGTTGCGTATTGATAGCAATTCTCTCCGTGCATCGGATAAATACTTGCGGCTTCATACGATTTAATTTGTTCTATATCAAGAAGAAGCTCTCTAATCCAAAGAGCTCTTTGAAGATATGTTTTTGTAAATGGAATAGAA
This sequence comes from Minisyncoccia bacterium, assembly GCA_038250975.1. Classification (GTDB taxonomy): domain Bacteria; phylum Patescibacteriota; class Minisyncoccia; order Phycocordibacterales; family UBA9973; genus UBA8515. The sequence continues at coordinate 2,348 of JBBSBU010000078.1, read as the reverse complement.
AGATAATCCTTGGTAGGAGTTTGATAAATTAAATATAATACATCATAGCTTGATAAAGTAGGAAACAATACATCGAGAACTACAGAATAGCCGATAGCCTGTGCACTGTTTTTGAATTTTGATGGATTAAGAGTGGCAGAGCCCGTTGTCTTGCACTCCAGAACAAGAATCTTATTTGTATTTTTATGTCTAAGTACAGCATCAACAAAACCACGATAACGGAATCCATCAGGAAAATTAATACAAAAAGATAACTCACAAGCAGGCTTGCCTTCGTGATAAACAAGTTCATACTCAGAAAGTAATCCTTGCTCGCGCAAAGAAAGAAATCTTTTCAGAGCAATTACGGCGCCCCAAAAAGATTTCTGACCTTTTATATCTTCAGCAAGTAAATCAGTATCCCAGCTGCAAAACATCCTCCAAATAATTTCCTTCTCACTTATATTTTCAAGCGCAAGTTGGATAGCCTCTCCGACAACTCTCCCGAAAGCAAAGGTAATTGATTGTCGTTGAGTTTGTTCGAGCCTGGAAGTTGTACGTTTTTTATATAATTCATATTTACGGGGGCAAGTATGGAGTGAGAGTATTGAGGAATATGACAATTGACGAATGCGATAGTCAATTGATCCTTCATATCCTGGCTCTTTGAAAATGTCTGTGTTATTTGAGCTTGATCCGATAGTGAGAGATACAGTCGAATCGTCGCTTGTAAATCCACCAGAATCAAGGAATGTTTCGATGATGTCTGTTGAGGTAAGCATGATATGATTTGTACTAATAACGGAGTATGGAGTATGAATTGATTAGAGGTATGTGAAATTGAATCTATCTCTAGCCAGCGGGATAGTTCACGGAATTTAGCAAATGAATATAGATGAACAATTGAGCGTAAAACAACAAGCTGACGTAAAGACAGAGCAGTTTCAGAATGCGTCGACGCCTGCATTTTTAAGCTTTTGAACAACTACCTTAGCTCCGGTAGTGTTCTTACCTTTTGTGACTGAATCAGCTAAAAAAGTATTTGTTTGAATCTCTAATCCCTGTACAATCGTAGCGATTTCTTCTTCTGAAGCGAGAGTTACATTTTCTGGCTGAGAATTTAAAAGCTCTTTAATGCTTCTAAGTAATGTAGGCATGGAAGGATGCCTAATAAGAATAGCTTCTTTAAGTTTAAGAGCTTTTTCTTGAAACTCAAAGGATGCTTTAGAGTTCATCATGACAGTCCTTTTGCTCTAAGAATCCAGTCTCTAACTTCTATGGAATCCATTTCAGAATTGTTGAGATCACTTGTTGAATCTAAATTAACTCTAGTTAGTGACTTTACTTGGCTTAGTGGAAACCACTCAGTAATAAAGTTGTGCTCTGCCCATATCTTATCACTAATGCCCTTTATTCTAAATCTAACGGCTTTTTCTGTTTCCGTTAGGATGGTTCCATTAATTTTATAGTATACATCCGAAGATTCGCGGCTCATATACAATCCTTTCCTATTGTGTTGATTTGGTAATGTAGACGAAATGTGATAACCGAGTGCTTAATTTCATGAGTAAGAATTGTTTTTCTAGGGTCAGTCTGAATTTTGTATCCTAAATCAAGCCACTTTTCTTTTACAACTGCCTTTAAAATTCTAGGGTGCAAAAGAGCGTTTGCCGTTACAGAGACACCTTTTACTTGGGCATCTTTTAACGGCATTGATTTAAGTTTAATCCAAATTGGTTGATACTGCCTCATATAGTTAGACACTGGCCACACCAAAAGATAAGACTGTGTGTTTTATGCTAGACTTTCTACCAGGAGTCGGATAGTACGAGGGGTAGAAGTTACCATCCAGCGCCTAACTATATGAATACAGTTGAGCAGTTTTATTTCATGCCCAGGAATACTACCTTCTCAGGAAATTACAGATTCTGTCCGATTGTCAAAAGATCGTCGGCGGCCAAATAAGAATCTGCGCGACGCACCAAAAGCTCCAGAATATCACTGAAGTTAGATGCATTGGCAGTCTCCGTATAAATAGCCAACTGCTCCTTAAGACGCTTGATAACATCTTTCTGCGTCTTCCAAGGGGCAAACTTGCGAACATAAACTTCAGTTGCATTCTTGACAGCTTCAGGACTCTTTCCGGTCCGGCTAGGCATAACTGCACAATAATCTTCCACAAAAGCAGTCCACAATTCTTCCGGAAGAGAAGAACTGCGACGATCTTCTTTGGGCATATTTGCAATTGCAGCCCAGGACAGTTTAGGAAGATCAAGAGTCTCCTGCGACAATTCCAGATTATTCGTAACCATCTCAGTGAGCACTGAGCGCACAACGTCATAGAAAGAATCTCGCATCAACTCAAACTG
>JBBSBU010000077.1:0-2651 GCA_038250975.1 Minisyncoccia bacterium | reverse complement strand
GTTCGAACCTTGTCCAGAACATACCGCAAAAAAAGAAAACCCGAAAGGGTTTTTGTTTATATGAATACTATTTCATTTATGATATTCTATACATATGCGATATTTAGGTATTGATTATGGTTCTAAGAGAGTAGGGTTGGCACTTTCAGATGAAGGTGCTTCTATGGCTTTTCCTTATAAAATTGTTTCCAATAATATGGAACTTGTAGATACTATACATAATATATGTGGGACAGAAGAAGTGGGAGCTATAGTTCTTGGGGAGTCACACGACTTATCTGGAAATCCAAATAAAATAATGGGAAGTATTGAGGAATTTAAAAGAAATATTGAAGCTGAGTTAGAAATCCCAGTTTACTTTCAGAAAGAATTTATGACAACGGTTGAGGCTCGAGGTAGGTCCGGCAAAGAAGTAAATAATGCAAAAAAGGTAGGGAAGGGTAAGCAGATACAAGCAGACGCTTCGGCCGCCGCTTTGATACTTCAAAGATTTTTAGAAAAGAAAAACAATTAGAAAATATTTTGCATACGTCTACTTTTGACGTATAGTATACATATATGGAATACGTATCTTACGATGAATTTAAGAAAATGGATATAAGAGTAGGGGTTATAAGAGAAGTGGAGCCTGTGCCTGAAACAGACAAGCTCTTGCGTTGCCTTGTTGATTTTAACGAGAAAGATGAAGAAGGAAACTCAAAACTTAGACAAATAATTTCTGGCATACATGAGTATTACCCAGATTATAATATTCTGATAGGTAAACAAGTTTTATATATAGTAAACCTTGAGCCAAGGAAAATTAAAGGTTTCGAGAGTAATGGTATGCTTATGGCTGTCGATGGTTTAGAAGGTAAGCCCGTCTTCCTTATTCCAGAAGTGGAAGTCGGAGTAGGAAGTAAGGTTCGTTAATTTTTATGCTTGATCCAGTTTTACTAATTAAAACAGTTGGACTTATTGGAATAATTTCTATTATTTTTGCCGAGACGGGCTTGTTCTTTGGGTTCTTTTTCCCGGGGGATTCACTTCTTTTTACTGCGGGAATTTTAGCTTCACAACATATCTTTAGTATCTATTTTTTAATATTGCTATGCACCATAGCAGCCATAGTGGGGGACAGTGTTGGCTACTGGTCCGGTAAAAAGTATGGCAGGAAGTTGTTTGAACGTGATGCTGGATTTTTCTTTAAAAAACAAAGAATATATGATGCTGAAAAATTCTACGAAAGACATGGTAAGTACACTATCATCATAGCGAGATTTGTCCCTATAATACGCACATTTGCTCCGATTGTTGCAGGTATTGGAAGTATGAACTATAGAACATTTATTTCTTATAATATCTTAGGGGGTATCGCTTGGGTTTCATCTATGTCGTTACTCGGATATTTTTTTGGAGGATTATTTTCGAATCCAGATAAATATATAATTCCAATAGCTTTTGTAATAATTTTTATTTCATTTATTCCAATAATTTTAAAAATTATTAAAGATAAAATAAGAAATAATAAATAATCACTTTTATATCGCTTCGTAGTAGGGTATAATATAAATGTAATGGAGCATACATATAATTGTAATTTCCCGACACCTTCGTATCTAGCGATGAAGTCATTTGCTGTGGATATTTCTGACCAGTCTGTAAAGTACGGGGAGCTTCTTGTTACTTCCCAAGGACTTCGACTTGGTCGCTTCGGAAAAGAAAAAATAACAGAAGGAGTCGTTGTGTCTGGTAAAATAGAAAAAGAAGAAACCCTTATTAGGACTTTAAAAAATATAAAAGATAAATTAAAATTAAAGTTTGTTAGAGTTTCACTTCCCGAAGAGCAGATGTATCTATTCACACTATCTCTCCCTATTGTAAATGAAGAAAATTTAAGAGATGTTATTTTGCTTCAAATAGAAGAGCATATACCACTTAAGGCTATAGATACAGTTTTTAATTTTGAAGTTATTTCAAGATCAAGCAATAACTTTCTAGTTGAAGTTTCGGCTATAGCGGCAGGCACTGTCCAGAGCTATTTGTCAGTTTTTGAAAAGTCAGGACTTGCTGTTCTTTCTTTTGAGCTTGAGGCTCAAGCTATTGCACGCGCTATTATCCCCAATGATGATAAGGACCCCGTTATGATTGTCGACTTTGGTGATACAAGGACTGGAGTGTCTATTGTCCATGGTGGAAAAGTATTTTTCACAACTACTCTTGATATGGGAGGAATAAATCTTACGAACATGATTGCTAAAAATTTCTCGCTTTCTTTTGAAAAAGCAGAAGAAATGAAAAGATCTTACGGTTTAGATGGGATTTCAAATATAGAAGATATCTTTCCTGTAATTCTAAATGGCATTTCTGTTTTAAGAGACGAGCTGAACAAGCAGTATCAATACTGGAGGAGTCACGATGATCTTGGTATTAAACAAGGTGAGATTACTCGCATAGTGCTTTGCGGAGGAGATTCAAATCTTACAGGGCTCTCAGATTATCTTGAGGCGAGTATGAAAATAAAAGTAGAGCACGCAAATGCTTGGGTGAATATATCGCAGATGGATATCTCGGTTCCAGACATGTCATTTGAAGAATCTTTGAGTTATGCTACTGTTTTAGGTCTTGCTCTGGGAAGCTTTTCAAACAAGAGTCCTATTGTGAATGTTCTC
>JBBSBU010000076.1:0-2675 GCA_038250975.1 Minisyncoccia bacterium | reverse complement strand
ATGACGGTACTTGAGATATCAACAGGAGAGTTTGAGGAAGGTGACATTACAAGGTATGAAGATGATTATGGTAGAGTATAGATATTAATTATGGTCCCTATAAATAAAAAACCAAAAAGTTCAATTAGTGCAATGATAAAAAAAATTGCAAGTAAAATAGACTCTAAAAATAAAATTGAGAAAGTTTCTAGTGTAAAAAATAAAGTAAAAAAAACAGTTCAAGATGTAAAGCTCAACAAGATAAAAAAGATTCTAGTTAAAAAGACCTTAAAAAAGAAGGCTAAAATAGAAAGAAAGAATACGGGCCTGGATATAGACAAGGGTGTTAAGTTAAAGAAAGTTGTAAGTAATCCTATAATATCTCCAAGTTTATATAGCTGGGAATCAAGAGCAACATTTAATCCAGCTGCGTTTGAAGAAGATGGCAAAGTCTATATTGTATATAGAGCCGCAGGAGATGACGATTCTTCTGTCTTAGGTTGCGCTACAAGCTTTGATGGTTATAGTGTTGAAGAAAGGCCAACGTATTGTATATATAAAAGGAAGGCTAAATATCCGAAAGTAGGAGAGAAAATAGACTACATTTCAGGTGGTGGTTGGAACGGAGGGTGTGAGGATCCACGTCTAACTCTTATTGATAAAACTTTGTATCTACTTTATACTGCCTTTGATGGTTGGAGTTCTGTGCGCATGGCACTCTCCTCCATATCACTTTCTGATTTTAAGAATAAGAAATGGAACTGGTCTAACGAAAGATTGATTTCTCCTCCAGGTGAAATGAATAAAAATTGGGTTCTTTTCCCTGAAAAAATAAATGGGAAGTTTGCTATTATGCATAGTTTTTATCCTAAAATACTAATAAATTATTTTGACAGTTTGGACGAGCTTGATGGTAGTAAATATATAAAAAGTAACAATACCAGACCAATAGATGACAAGCGTACTTGGGATAGCTGGTTTAGAGGCGTAGGTCCAACTCCCATAAAGACAAAGGATGGATGGCTTGTCTTGTATCACGCAATGGATCATAAAAATCCTGATAGATATAGGATGGGTGCACTACTTTTAGACTTAGACGACCCTACAAAGATATTACACAGATCAAAGAATCCTATTCTTGAACCAGAAGAAGATTATGAGAATAATGGTCACAAATGGGGAGTTGTTTATTCTTGTGGTGCTGTTATAAAGAACAAGGAACTGTTTGTTTACTATGGTGGTGCAGACAAATACGTATGCGTCGCTTCAATTACATTAAAAGAGTTAATAGACAGCTTAAAAGGAGATAAGAATATTAAATTAAAAGATATTAAAGATACCAAAAATAAATAATATATGTATGTTGCCAAAAAATCAGAACACAATCCTATCCTAATTCCAAATAGAGATCACTATTGGGAAGAGTTTGCAACCTTTAATATGAGTCCAATAAAGCACGGCCGTAAAATCTACGGATTGTATCGTGCTATTTCTGCTGTTGATTACTTGGCTAAACAAAAACAAGGTTCTGTTATTGGAATAGGTGAAAGTAAGGATGGTATAAATTTTGAGAACAGGAACCTTTTTATAAAACCAGAAGAAGAGTGGGACTCTTACGGTTGTGAAGACCCAAGGGTTACATTTTTTGAAGGGAAATACTACATATTCTATACTGCTCTTTCTGATTTTCCTTTTAAAGCAGAAGATATAAAAGTGGCAGTAGCTGTCTCAAAAGATTTAAAAAAAGTGGACGAGCGTCATCTTGTGACGCCTTTTAATGCAAAAGCCATGACTCTTTTTCCCGAGAGAATAAATGGGAAAATCGTTGTTATCTTTTCTGCTCATACAGATATGCCTCCAGCAAAGGTTTGTATTGCTAAACTAGACAGGATAGAACAGCTTTGGGACCAAAAATTTTGGGATAAATGGATTTTAGATATTGATAATAACGCTGTTGATTTCCGTCGCAATGAATATGATCACTTGGAAATAGGAGCAACTCCAATTAAAACTAAGCAAGGCTGGCTACTTGTCTATTCGCACATTCAGAACTATTTTAAAGGACCAGATAATCTAGATCGTATTTTTGGTATTGAAGCATTGCTGTTAGATATTAAGGATCCTTCAAAAATAATAGGTAGAACAGGTGGCCCAATCTTGGTACCAGAAGAAAAGTATGAGTTATCAGGTTATATTAATGATGTTATATTCCCATCAGGAGCTCTTCTTAATAAAGATACCTTATCTATTTATTATGGTGCCGCAGATACGACTGTTTGTGTTGCTAAAGTATCCTTGGCTGACTTATTGGGAACAATGAATCTAAATAAGGAGAATGATTGGAAATTTAAAAGATTTGAATCAAATCCAATAATAATACCTAGACCAGAGAATGAGTGGGAGGCAACAGCGACCTTTAATCCAGCTGCGATTTACTTAGGAGGGAAAACACACATTCTTTATAGAACATTAGCTAAAGACAATACTTCATATATCGGGTATGCTTCATCTAAAGATGGTTTACACATTGATGAAAGGTTAGACTTTCCAATATATGTACCGAGGGAAGATTTTGAAATGAAAAAAATACCGAATGGCAATTCTGGCTGTGAAGATCCTCGCTTAACGAAGATAGGTAAAAATATTTATATATTCTATATAGCGTATGACAGTGTTAACCCACCTAAGGTCGCTGT
>JBBSBU010000075.1:0-2693 GCA_038250975.1 Minisyncoccia bacterium | reverse complement strand
AGTGCTTTTGCTATATCTCTCATTGAATACTTTTTATCTAACAGAATGGAGATTTCACTTCGTTCTGTCTTTTTTATCTTTTTTGCCTTTCTCATTTAAATACTTTAACAGAAGTGTCCTAATTCATTAAGGAATTAACATATTTTATAACTATATTATTCCCTACAAATAACTCAAAAACCTCAGAAAAAGATAGCTTGAGTTCTTTTTGTGCTAAATCTAGCCCATTGCACATAGCCAAAGGAAAAGAATAGCCACATTCTCTTGCGTCTTTAAACCATTCACCAGTAGTTTTATATTCTTTAATATCTTTCATATATTTATCTTAAAATTAAATAAAACAAACCTAATAAAGTTTGAAACCAAAACGGCCAGAATATAACAAATAACATATTTCTCTCGTCTTTTTTCTCGTTGCTCATATTTATAAATAAAAAATTCCTCTAATAAGAGGAAAGATTTTCTATACGGACTAGGTATAAACTTATCTTTCCTGACACTAATGTGTCTGGTTGGATTTAGCACCTTGTATATTCACAGGTTGCTGGAGGATCATTGAGCCAAAACTCTAACCTCACTCTTGATACAAACTATTCAGTTGTAGATGTATTATAGCATGGATTACAGAAAACGATGAATTATCATAAACTTTTTCCAAAATTTTTCATAAATTTAGCACCAAACTAATGTATATATGTTGATTCTGGGGGCTGTGCCTTTCTGGTAGTAAACTTTACCAACAGAGTACTATTAAAAACAGCTATGAGCCATCCTAGTCCCATAGAAGCGCTATATATATCACTTCTATGTCGGATGGTAATCCAAAAATATCCTTATTTTTAAGCCATCCCCCACCTCTTTATAAACTCCAATAGAGGTATAAATTGATTTGTTAGATTTTGCCTCTTGTCCACACCTTGAAAAAAGAGCCCGTTGTAAGACGGCCTTTTTTCTACGTGTGGAGATGAGCAAGCCAACTTCTTGGCTTGCGTGCGGGAAGCGAAAAGCTTTTGTGTCTTTCTGGAAGATTTAATTTATCTGACAGAAAGTACAAAAGGTATACTGTCCTCGTAGAGGAAGATTACCCCGCCATCTCCACATAAGAAAAAAATTTTATCAGATAAAAACTTAACCTATTTTGACTTTTATACTATATGTTATAGAATATACGAAATTCTTAAACCCTAAAAACTCAAAATTATGGTATTAAAAAATCAGAGAAAAAAGACCCTGAGAATGGTTATTTCCGAAGTAGAAGAAATGCTTAATAGCCTAAAAGACGTGTTCTCAAGAGGAGTGAACACTGAGACTCCAGAATTGTTCATTGAAGTTGTTTCCCAGCACAAAGAAAATTTTATAGAGTATTTGTTAATTTTAGACTACAAACAAAAAAAGAAGCGAGTGTTTGTTTCTAGGATAAAATTATTCTTAGAATGTGTGAAGAACAACATGACCCTTGTTGAAACATTAAATGCTTACGAGTTTTTAAAAAGAATCCGTGCATGAGAAATTAACAGCGTTACTACTCTACCAAGGGTAACAACGCTGTTTTTTATATATCCACATAAACACAAAAAGAATTCATTTTATTCCCCACTTTTCTTAAAAGTGGTAGAATACTAAATATGAATAATAAACAAAGAATAAATGTCTCCGGATACCGCGGTATTTGGGGCGAAACGCTAACAAAAGAAGTTGTTATTTTATACACTCGCGCTTTTGTATCATTTCTAAGAGAAAAAAACCCTAATCCTCAGATATTAATAGGTAGAGATGGTCGAGAGTCAGGACCTGAAATAAGAGAAATTATTTTAAATGAATTGAACAACTTGGGAGTACAAGGTATCGATGGAGATGTCCTTCCCACTCCTACTGTCCTCTTTTCCGTCCGAAAGCATGAATATAGCGGAGCTATAATTATCACAGCATCACACAACCCAATAGAGTATAACGGGCTTAAGTTTGTAAATGGAAAGGGTTTGTTTACAATCAAAGAAGAAGTCAACCAGATAAACAAATACTACGAAGAAGAAATAGAAAAATACAACAAAGGTCTTATACCTGAAAAATCAGAAAAAATATTAGAGAAATCTTCTGTTCCCAATTTCCCAAAAGAGCATATCGACCACATTATCGCTAATATTAATGTCGAAGCAATCAGAGCAAAGAAATTCAAAGTAGTTGCTGATATGATAAATGCTTCTGCTTGTGTTATGGACCCTTACTTATTTGAACAACTTGGAGTAGAACTTATACCTTTAAACAACATTCCAAATGGTAAATTTGGCCACCGACCAGAACCAATTCACGATAACTTAATAGAAACTGAAAGAATGGCAAAAGAGAACAAAGTAGATATGGGCTTTGTTCATGACCCAGATGCAGATAGACTTGTAGTAATAAATGAAAAAGGTGAAGTGATTTCAGAGGAATTTTCTATTGCACTTGCAATAGAAAACGTAATCTCAAAAAATCCTGGCAAGCCTGTGGTTCTTAACTTATCTACATCACAAAGGGGTGCAGATATCGCAAAAAAGTATGGAAGTGAAGTCTTCCGCACAAAGATTGGTGAAGGTTTTGTTGTTGAAGGAATGATAAAACATGATGCAATAATAGGAGGTGAAGGAAACGGTGGAATCATATATCCTACTATAAATATATGCCGAGATAGCTTTAAAGTTATTGCTCTTATT
>JBBSBU010000074.1:0-2725 GCA_038250975.1 Minisyncoccia bacterium | reverse complement strand
ACAACAAACCGAGAAAGATATTGAAATATCGTTCGTCACTTGAAGTCGCAAGGGAGAATGGTGTATTATTAGATTATTAGAGGTGTCCTAATTGAGGGGTGAATTTAGGCACAACCTTACCTCTGTATTATATCACATTAATACACCATTTGTCAATACAAAAAATACCCGAATTCCTCTAGGTATTTTTACCTCAGATAGGGCTTCGACCCCTATCTGAGGAGTTTTACCCACTTTGAACGATCGCATTATTGAGGTAAAGATAAAATATTATATAACTACTTAGGAGCTGAGCTCCTAAGTTTTATAATCCTTCTTCTTTAAGTTTTTCTATGAGTTCTTTGTTTTTTCGTGAAAGTTTGCTTGGCATAGTGACATGAACACGGATTATGATATCTCCTCGGCTCATACCAGAAGGTACACCCTTACCTCTCACGCGAAGCATTTCACCATTATTTATACCTTCAGGAATTTTTACTTCTACATTCTTCCCTTCTAATGTTCTTAATTCGTAAGTCATACCAAGAAGTGCATCTGTGAGTTTTATTTCTAGATCCATCATGAGGTTTAAGTTTTCTCGAGTATAAACAAGATGAGATTTTACATTAAGCTTCACATACAAATCCCCTGCTTCACCTCCTTGTATAGCTTCACCTTGCCCACGAACTCGTAATGTCTCTCCATTATTTATGCCTGATGGAATATTAAGACTAATCTCTTCGTTTTTCCTTACTACTCCTTCGCCACGACACTCGCTACACTTCTCAGATGGTACCTTCCCACTACCTAAGCAAGTATCACAAGTTCTTGTTGTCGCAAAGCTACCAAGTATGGAACGTTTCATTTCACGGACACTACCTTGGCCTCCACATGTTTTACAGACATTCATCTTTGTGCCAACTTTGGCTCCTGAACCATGACAAATATTACATACTGATTGTTTATTTAATTTAATTTTCTTTTCTACCCCAAAGATTGCTTCTTCAAAAGACAAATCAATTTCTGTTTGTACATCTCTTCCTTTTCTAGTTTTCTGTCTATTTCTTCCTCCACCAAAAAAATCACCAAATATGTCTCCTAAGTCTCCCATATCAAACTCTGCTCCACCTTGTCCTGTAAAGTCAAAACCTCCGAATGGCCCGCTTTGTCCGCCGAAGCCTCCGGCGTAGGAAGATGGGCCGTCTGCACTACCGAATTGATCATAAGATGAACGCTTCTTGTCGTTTGAAAGGACCTGATAAGCTTCATTCACTTCTTTGAATTTTGTATCGTCTCCTTTATTTTTGTCTGGGTGATGAGTATGAGCAAGTTTGTGAAAAGCTTTCTTTATCTCTTCCTTGGTCGCACCTTTTGAGACTCCTAATGTTTTGTAATAATCTTTGGGCATAATTTTTATAATAACTTATTCTTATATCCAAACAAAGTCTCAAATAGTCTTTAAGAGATGCCTTACGCAGGGCGACTGTCCCGAGTAGAGAAATTTTTCAACAGAAAAATATTCGTGCATTTCGAAAAAAGCTATTTGAGATGACGTTTGTTTACTTATTTTCTCCTTCTTCTTTTACTTCTGCATCTTTTATTTCAGGACCTTGTTCTTCTGGAACTTTATTCTCTTCTGTCTTTTCTGCTTCAGGTTGTGCTTTACTCATAGCTTCACCAATTTTTGACATTTCAGCAGATAGTTCTTCTGTTGCTTTTTTAATAACTTCCATATCAGAACCTTCTTTTGCTGTTTTTAAAGCTGTTATTTTTGCTTCAATTTCTGTCTTGATTTCAGGAGTAACTTTGTCACCATAGTCTTTTACAGATTTTTCAGCGGTAAATATCATCATTTCAGCTGTATTTTTATGATCAACTAATTCCTTTTTCTTTGCATCTTCTTCAGCATGAGACTCTGCTTCATCTCTCATCTTTTTTATGTCTGCATCTGTTAAACCGGAACTTGCTTCAATACGTATAGATTGAGCTTTACCAGAAGCTTTATCCATAGCTTTCACGTTTAGAATTCCGTTTGCGTCTACATCAAAAGTGACTTCAACTTGTGGAATACCTCTTGGTGCAGGTGGAATTCCATCTAAGATAAATCGGCCCAATGATTTATTATCACTTGCCATAGGGCGCTCACCTTGAGTAATGTGGATCTCCACACTGGTTTGATTATCAGCAGCAGTTGAAAACACTTGAGACTTAGATGAAGGTATGGTTGTATTCCTCTCCACAAGCTTTGTAGAGACTCCTCCAAGCGTTTCTATTCCAAGTGATAGTGGTATCACATCGAGAAGTAGAACATCGCGCACATCACCTTGTAGGACTCCAGCTTGGACAGCTGCACCTAAAGCAACGACTTCATCTGGGTTAATGGTTCTATTTGGTTCTTTACCAAATAACTTTTTCACTTCTTCTACAATTTTTGGCATTCTCGTCTGACCACCAACTAGAATTATTTCATTTATTTCATTCATCTTAAATGGAGATGCCTCAACAGCACGTTTTGTAATTTCAATCGAACGAGTAACATACTCTTCTGCAAGAGATTCTAGCGTTGCACGCGTCATCTTCAAAAGTAAGTGTTTAGGACCTGATGCATCTGAAGTGATAAATGGAATATTTATTTCAGATTCTGTTGTTGTAGAAAGTTCGTGCTTTGCTTTTTCTGCAGCTTCCTTTAGACGTTGTAGTGCAAGCATATCCTTAGTAACATCTATCCCCGATTCTTTTTTATATT
>JBBSBU010000073.1:0-2763 GCA_038250975.1 Minisyncoccia bacterium | reverse complement strand
TTGGAACGACGATGACATTCAAACCATAAACCTTAAAGAATTCTTCTTTTGAAGTTTCCGCTGTTCCAGTCATTCCTGAAAGCTTCTTATAAAAACGGAAATAGTTCTGGAAAGTAATAGAAGCAACGGCTCTAGTCTCCTTCTCTATCTTAACTCCTTCTTTAGCCTCAATAGCTTGGTGAAGTCCTTCACTCCAACGTCGTCCTGGTTGTAATCTTCCCGTAAACGAATCAACAATTATCACTTCTCCATCTTTAACAACATAATCCTTATTATTTTCATATAAAGCTCGAGCTTTAACTGCCGTCTCTAAGTGATGGACATACTTTATCCCTTTTTCCGTATAGATATCTTTTATACCGAGTAAATCTTCTGCTTTTGTTATCCCTATGTCAGTTAAAGATATAGCACGCAACTTCTCATCTACCCCATAATCCTCTTCTAACTTTAAACTTTTTGCAATATCCGCAAATGTATAATAAAGATCTTCTGAATCTTCTGCCGCAGAAGAAATAATAAGCGGTGTACGAGACTCATCTATAAGGATAGAGTCTACTTCATCAACAATAGCGTAGTGATGGGCTCTTTGGACAACATCACTAATACTATGAGCTAAGTTATCTCTTAAGAAGTCGAAGCCAAACTCATTATTTGTACCGTAGGTAATATCACAAGCATAGGCGTCTGTACGAGAACATGGACGCAAAAACTCATACTGAACTTTAAAGGAACTATTCTCTTTATCACTTTCACTTTCTATCTCTTTGTGAGTGGGATCAAATAAGTATGATTTATTCTCTGAGTTCACAACAGAACAACTTACTCCGAGCATCGCAAAGATTGGTCCCATCCAAACAGCATCACGACGTGAAAGATAATCATTCACAGTGATTATGTGGACACCTTCTCCTGCTAGAGAATTTAAATATGCGGGTAAAGTTGCCATGAGTGTTTTACCTTCACCAGTACGCATCTCTGCAATACTTCCGTTATGAAGAGCAATACCTCCTATCAGCTGGACATCATAATGCCTCTGCTCGTATATACGGAAAGAAGCTTCTCTTACTAAGGCAAAAGCCTCTGGTAGTACGTCATCTAGTGTACTTCCGTTCGATAACTTATTTTTGAATTCTTGTGTTTTAGGTATGAAATCTGAATCAGAAAGCTTCTTCATTTCAGGCTCTAATTCATTTATCTTATTTACGATAGGTTTCCACTTTCTTATCTGTCTATCGTTATCATTCCCTATTATACTGTTAAATATTGTCATAATATGTCTATTTTAGCACAAAAAGAAAATCCCCGATAGAGAGGGGATTTTCTAAGATTGCTTAGGTGGTAAGAATTACTTCTTTCCTTTCTTTGCTACTTTTTTAACTGCTTTCTTAGCTACTTTTTTAACTGCCTTTTTAGCTACTTTTTTAACTGCTTTCTTTTTTGCTGCCATATATTTAAAAAAAATTATTTTTAAAAGATGTGTGATTTCACGACCTTACAAAATTTTTAAAAAATAATATTTTGTAAAAAAAATTTATCACACTCACACATATATTATCTCTCATAAAAGAATTTACTGCAATACTTTTTCATTAAAAAAGTGTGGATAACTTTTTTTTATTTTTATTTTCTAAAAAATATTTTTTGTGAAAAAAAATACAAAATAAAATTTCTCGAGGGAGCCACTGCGGAGGGCGACGGCCCGAGCAATGAGGAAATTTTCAGCAGAAAATTATCCGTTGGCGAATCCGAGAAAATTTTATGCAGTATTTTTTTCTTATTATATAAATGAAAAACACCATGCTTTGGACAAGGTGTTTTTCATATATTTGGTTTGTATCTATAAGCCGAGTTCTGTTCCTTACTTTCGCAAGGTAGTAAACATTTATCTAGGATATAGATTACTCTATACCTCAAGCGATTCAGACTCCGATCGAAACCGAAGAATACGATCTTGCACACACGTAAGTATTTTGCCGTTTCACCCGAACACTAATTTTCATTAATGTGCGATTCGTCACTGTTCTCAACTCTGTGGTTACCCACGACGGGCGTTACCCGCTACGCTTATCCAACCAAGGCTGGATTGTGTGTTCGGACTTTCCTCACTCCGACCTAAGTCGAAGCGCGTTTACTCAACACAAACCTTTTAACATTATATCACAAAAAACTTGACAAAGCAACATTAATTTGCTATACTGGATCTAGTGAGTAAAAGGTTTCAACTTTCAGTATAGAATTACTTTACTGAAATACAATTGCGAGCAAAGCCCCACCGAGTAATCGGTGGGGCTTTGTATTTTATACTTAATAATATATAATCATATGTGTAGCCGTTGTGTGTTTAAGTCAGCGGCTGCACTCACATCGCAATTGTTGTTGGAGTTTAGCACCCGCTGACTTTAGCACACAAACAAAAAACTCTCGATCATATCGAGAGTTTTTTGTTTGTGCATCTAGTTGCGACAAGCAGTTCCTTTTGGTAATATTTTTACACTATCAAAGAAACCTGTAGAGTCTGAACAAGAGTAATCCTTATCACTAAGCTGTACATAAGCTGACCATTCGGTTTCTTTATCGCTACACTTATAAACACTACCCTTTGGCAAGGTTACAGCTAAAGTATAAGCACCATCTGTCTTTGATCGACAAAACCCCGTATATAAATTTTTATTATTTACGAAATATGATTCGGCTAGCGATCGCATACTGCTTACTACTCCCATCTTATCTGTATCTGCTTTATTCTCAACCTTAACCTCACTT
>JBBSBU010000072.1:0-2880 GCA_038250975.1 Minisyncoccia bacterium | reverse complement strand
CTGGAGGTGATAGATAAGATTACTAAAAGGCTTAATAAAGAGCTAAAAGTAGGAGGAGTATTTATTACTCTGTATGACAGCAGGAAAGTATTAAACAGGGATGTATTAGAAACTACAGAAACTCACTTTAAAAAGGAGCTCTTTACTACTAAGATAAGGGATAATATTGCCTTAGCTGAAGCACCTGCCAGAGGAGTAGATATATTTAACTACCAGCCAAAGAGCAACGGAGCAGAGGACTACCTACTACTTTGTAAAGAGATTATAAAAAGGAGTAAACACAATAACCAGAGTAAACACTTAAATAAATAATATGAGCAAAAAGAACTTTACAGGAGGTTTAAACTCCTTGCTGGGAGACCTGCCAGAGAAACCTAAGAAAGGGAGACCAGTAACCCAGACTAAGGAGATTACTAAAAGCTCTCAGGAGGGAACGAAAGAGAATGAGACCAGAGCTACCTTTATAGTAAATGAGGAGCTACTGGAAAAACTTAAAGCAGTAGCCTACTGGGAGAGGAGAATGATAAAGGAGGTAATAGCCTCGGCCCTGGAGGAGATAGTAGCTAAATATGAAAAGGAAAACGGACCAGTTAAACTAATGCCTAAAAAGTAAAAGATATGCCTACAGTAATAGAGGGTATTAAATTCTATACCATACCAGAGACAGCTCAGTCTCTCCATGTAACAGCCCAGACAGTAAGAGTCTGGATTAAACAAGGTAAGATTAAGAGCCAGAGAATAGGGAGACCTATATTAATTACAGAAAATAATATAAAGCAATTCTTACAGGTAAGTTTGGAGCCTACTAAATAACGATGAAAAACTGTATACACTGGCGCTCATTTCTTAAAAAATTACCCACTTATGAAGATTCCCTCTAAAGTCCCTCATGTTACTAAGAAGCAAAAGAAGATTATTATGCTTCCTGCTCTTAAGGATTACATTTATCAGCCAAACCGGGTAACAAATGCTATTTATGACTATTCTTTAACCCAGGAAAAGGTTTTTAACGCTGTTATGTACCATCTTCAAGATGCAATAAAAATAAGCAGAAAAGGAGAGGATTATACACAGCTTGCTTTATTTAATGATTTTAATAATTCTTATTTTATTGAATTTAAGATTCCCCTAAAAGATTTATCAATCCCTCAACACTATGAACATTTAAAGCAAGCAATTAAAAGTCTTGCTTCTATTGTTATTGAGTTTCCTTATAAAGATCCTTTAACAAAACAAGATCGAATCGGTTTTGAAGGCTTGCTGTCTGCTAGTATTCCTAAAATAAATGATCGTTCCAGCTATATGCAAGTGAGGATCAATAAAGATATTGCAAGGCTCTTAATTTATATAGATCAGAATCAATTTGGCCAGCCTATTAATTATACTCGTTTTTTATACAGCATCGCTCAAAACGTAAAAAATAAATACACTTCACGGGTATACAAGCTAATCTGCAGTTGGAGGAAAAAAGGAGGGTTTGTAATCTCCCTAGATAATTTTAAAGAACAATTAGGTATTGATTCCAAATACAAGTACTATAATGATATTAAACGGCGAATTCTTATTCCTGTTCAGGAAGAGCTTTTTGAGAAGGCAGATTGTTGGTTTAATTGCAACGCTGATGATTTCACAACAAAGCATGGTAACACGGTCACTCATTTAAACTTCAAGGTGATCACCCCAGATCTAATAAAAGAGGATATCGAGAAAAAAGATTATGTTTTTTACCTTCTCAGGACACACTTTAAATTCGAAGATAAACACATAGAACTAATTAAACCTCTTTTCATCAACGCAACAGCTAACGACATATTATTAAAAATCATGCAATTAACCGAGCATAACCTTAAAGACACTTCTAAAATTACCGATATTACAGGGTATGTTTTGAAATCTTTACAGAATGAATTTGATAATCCTTTGAAATTCTAGTTACAATTTTGTCTGAGTTCTACACAGGTAGTTACAATTTAGTCGGAGTTGATGTTACAAATTTGTCGGAGTTGTGTTACAAATCTGTCGGAGTTGTGTTACAAATCTGTCGGAGTTAAAACCCGTAACTTCCTGCTAATATTGCAATTCAACCTTCCAACAAACTATCCAAATGATTAAACAAATCTTCATCAAACAACTTTTTAAAAGGTATTTCTATAAATAAAAATGTATTTCTCTGCAAAACAATGCCATTTTATCAGGGAAAAATGAAATTTGAAAGGAAAATCAATCAAATCAAACTTTATTTCCGGGGCGGAGTGAAATATGTTACAAATCTGTCGGAGTTCTGTTTTTATAAAAACCCACCATGTTACAAATCTGTCGGAGTTCTGTTTTATGTAACATATAATCAAGTAATTAAAAAGCTTTATTCTATTGTCCCCTTTTTAAAAAGTACTCTACAGCTGCTCACTTTATATCAAAAAGTACTAAGTGGGTGATCAACCTTATTACTATTTAAAGAAGAAAGCGAAACAAAGGAGCAAAAAACCAAAAAAAGATTCCGGCGGCGGGCGTTTTCGTAACCGCTTGATATATAGCTATTTAAAAAATGTTGTTTGAGATCTCACAAGAGATCCGCGTGTTGTGGTGCGTTTCTTTTTGCCGTTATTGGGTTTATTCTTATTTGTCCGCCAATAGCTCGTAATACTTTAATTATTGTCCCAAATTGCGGCTTCGCTCCTTCTGATAGTGCTTTGTACAGACTTGGTCTGCTAAGTCCGGTTTCATCAGCAATTTTTGTCATTCCAATTGATTTTGCAATATGACCTATTGCTATAATAACATCTGAATTATCGCCGTCATCCAAAACTGCATTCAGGTATTCTGCAATCATTTCGTTATTATCTAAGTAATCCGCTATGTCAAATTTTGAAGTTTCCATAT
>JBBSBU010000071.1:0-2904 GCA_038250975.1 Minisyncoccia bacterium | reverse complement strand
GTTCCTGTATTACTTGCCGTATAATTTTTCATCTTCTCACATGCTATGAAAAAAGCAGTTGAAAAAGGGGAGTGTCCTTTTACATTTGAAACCTTTTTTAGTTGAAAGTCAGCTTTTTTCAAATCAAACTTAAGATCACGAGCATCTTCGACGTCTATTACTATTGCGTCAACTGTTTTTGATCGGAGCGGGATTGATACTATACTTCCAGTCGGAATTTCTGTTGAAGAAAAATATGTAAGATTTTCCCTCTGAAAGCCTTTTTGGATTGGAATGACAGTTACTATATACATATCTATATGTTAGCATAAAATATTGTAATTAAAATCATTTCTAAATATTTATTTTTTCAAACACTTTGTGATATAATGAAAGTATTATAAAAATATGGCTTTATTTTCTAAAAAACTTGGTATTGATTTAGGTACTGCAAACACGCTCGTTTATCTTCCTGGGAAAGGGGTCGTTTTGAACGAGCCTTCAGTTGTAGCTGTTTCTGAGCAAGATAACACAATCTTAGCTATCGGTCTTGAAGCAAAAAATATGATAGGTAAAACGCCAGAAAACATTATTGTTTACAGACCAATGAAAGATGGAGTAATTGCTGACTACCGTGTGACAGAAGCCATGCTCAGATACTTCATAACAAAAACTTTAGGTAAATTTAATTTATTTAAACCAGATGTTATGGTTTCTGTGCCTGCGGGTATTACTTCGACAGAACGTCGTGCTGTTGTTGAAGCTGCTGTAAAAGCTGGTGCGAAGAATGCTTATGTTGTAAAAGAGCCCATCTTAGCAGCTATTGGTGCTGGTATACCGATCCATGAATCAAAAGGACATATGATAATGGATGTAGGAGGAGGCACAACTGACGTCGCTGTTATTGCTCTTGGAGGAATAGTTGCATCGACTTCAGTAAAATGTGCCGGAGATAGGATCGACCAAGCCATAACAGACTATATAAAAAAGACTTTTAATCTAGCAATCGGAGACCGAACAGCAGAAGCGATTAAAGTTAAAATTGGTGCAGCCATACCTCTTGAAGAAGAGCTGACTATTACAATCAAAGGGCGTGATTTCATCCAAGGGCTTCCGCGCACAGCTCAAATATCTACAAATGAGATAGTTAGAGCTATTGATAAAGAATTAAGAGCTATGATTTCAGCTATTAAAGAGGTACTTGCTTTGACTCCTCCTGAGTTATCGGCTGATATTATTGATGATGGGATAATAATGACAGGAGGTTCTTCTCAGCTTCGTAATCTTTCGGATCTCATTTATCGGCGCACAGGGGTGAAAGCTCGTGTAGCAGATGAACCTCTTCTTTGTGTCGCCAAAGGTACAGGAGAAGCCTTAAACCATTTAGAAACTTACAAAAAAACTATTTTAAGTAAAAGATAAAATGACAATTCCTAAAAAGAAAATAAAATTTTTTAAAATATTATTTATAATTATTTTGTATTGTCTTGCTATTGTTGGTTTAGTTTTCTCTGCTGTTTTTGTGGCAATGAGGTTACATTTGACAGATGTCAAAGGTAGTATAGATTCCAGGAATGAATTCTTTCAAGCAACAGTAAAAGAGGGTATAAGACTGCCTAAAATTATTAAATCAAACACAACTACAAGCTTTGGTAAGCTCGACCCTGTTATTGAGTGTAAAATTATGGTTGTTTCCTCTGTTTTACCTGAGAACGGAGAGAGAATATTAGATACTTATATGACAACTAAATCTAATGTTATTGCAGAGAAAATGATTAATGCTATTTTGTTGGTCACTTCAAATAATAATCCATTCATTACTGAGAAAATGAACAAGTGTGAACAGATGGAAAGGAGTGTTCTTGTTTATGAGAACAAAGATAGCCAGAGTGTTTTTGCTTGGATGGCGTCTCCTGAATGGCAAACATTAAGAGACGCTCTTGTTAAAGATAAAGACGTTATTCTTCAGGCAAGCCGTGACTCAGGAGTCGGATCTAGAACTATAATTTCAGCAGTTATCTCTGAGCAGTTTAGATTTTTTACTTCAAACCGCGAATCTTATAAAAGGTACTTTGAGCCTTTAAAAGTATTAGGTAATGGGACAAAGTTCTCATACGGCGTGGCTGGAGTTAAGTTTGAAACAGCGAAAGTTGTGGAAAATAATTTAAAGAATAAGAATAGTCCTTTCTATCTAGGTCCAAATTACGAAGATGTTTTTAATTACGGCAATGCCGACCCAGATACAGAGCTAATGATTAGACTTACTGATCCTAAGAATCACTATTATTCTTATATGTATACAGCTGTATTCTTAAAGCAAATCATGCATCAGTGGGAGTCCGCTGGTTTTCCTGTTGATGATAGACCAGAGGTTTTAGCTACATTATTTAATCTAGGCTTTAATAAATCATTACCAAAAGGAAATCCAGAAGTTGGTGGCTCTACTATTGTTATTAACGATAGAGACTATACTTTTGGAGGACTTTCATATGAGTTTTACTATTCTGGTGAACTTTTAGAAATATTCCCATTTTAGATATATAAATAAAATAATTAAAAGATTTATGGATTTTAATAAAATTTTCCCTAATAATTTATTCCATAGTTATGTCATAGAAGGTAACCCAGATGAGGTTGCTCCACTTTTAAGATTGTTTTTAGAAGATAGTGGTTATGTGAATAAGCAGAGTCCAGATGTACTTTTAGGTTTATATGATTCATTATCGATCGAAGATAGCCAGAATGTAAAAGAATGGTATCAAAATAAACCAACTGATGGAAAAAAGAAAGTTTGCATATTAGGTGCTAAGTTTATAAATCGTGAAGCTGAACAATCACTTCTTAAAATAATAGAAGAACCGACTCCGGATACTCACTTTTTTATTATCGTTCCAGACTCATCTTTACTACTGGGTACTATTCTTT
>JBBSBU010000070.1:0-2910 GCA_038250975.1 Minisyncoccia bacterium | reverse complement strand
CGAACCCCGGACATCCACTTTACAAAAGTGGCGCTCTACCAACTGAGCTATGCCGGCAAACTTATTTCATTGTCAAAACAATACTTACTGTGCTTATTATTCCGCTTACCAAACACCTATTCTCACTTAAACAATAAAACCATCTTAGCATATTATAAAATTTTATCAACTTCTATTTTTCTTCCTTCTTCCACTTCTTCGTGTTCTTTTATTATTTTCTCTTTAACTTTCCTAATTTTTATTTTTGATTCCATAACTGCTCTTTGTATGAACGTAATTTTCCTTGAATCATTTATTGAGTTTTTTCTTTTAAAGAATTGATTTATTTTAGGAAGCTTATTCCTTAGTAAAATTTTCGTTTTGGTTTTAACTACAAACCAAAACTTTACACTAGAAAGAACTATCCATTGGATAATATATTTTGTTAAATACAAAACAATCTTCTCGATATATCTAAAGGATAGTTCAGGTGTAAATATTTTCTCTTCTTGTTCTTTTTTGAATCTAGATGTCCTTATCTCCCATGCACGAAAGAAGAGCATGCCGAATGCTAAGATTATTGCTATAGTAAAGATAAGGATAAGAAAGATCATATTAACCTATCGATAGAGAAATGTAGCTATTTAAAGATGCATTCTTTTCTTTCAAAAGATTGCTTATAGAAATATCTGGATTCTTGATAAAGGACTGGTCCATCAGTGTCTGTTCTTTGAAGTATGTAGATATTTTACCTTCTAACATCTTCTTTTTAATATCTTCTGGTTTGTCTGATTCAGCAACTTCCTTTTGGAATACTTCTATAACTTTTGTTTTATCTTCTTCTGTTATATCTTCAGATTTAATAAAAGCGGGCTTCATGGCTGCTATGTGCATAGCGATATCCTTTGCTAGCTCGGGTGTCCCACCTTTAAGAGAAACAGCAACGGCACTTTTACCTCCGTGTACGTAGCTACCGATAACTTCACCTTCAAGTATTTCCACTTTACCCAGTTCTATTTTCTCGCCAACTTTCTGAACTACCGGGTTGATGATATCTATAGATTTTTCTTTCATAGCATCAATACCTTCTTTCCATGCTATTTGAGCTAGCTCATTAGCAAGCACTATAAAGTCATTATTTTTAGCAACGAAGTCAGTTTCTGAATGAAGAGTGAGAAGTAAAGCTTTGTTTGCTTCAACAATCTCAACTATCACTCCGTCATGTGCAACACGATCAGCTTTTTTCATTGCGATACTACTAGATTTCTTTTTTAGAATTATAAGTGCTTTTTCCATGTCGCCCTCTGCTTCTTCCAGTGCATTTTTACATTGCATAACAGAAACACCAGTTGCATCTCTTAATTCTTTTACTAATTCCGCGGTTATTTTTATAGACATAATTAAATTATATGTTGGTCTTGTGACCTTAATGAATAATAGTTATTATTTCTTTTCACCACTCTGTCCTTTATTGTATGCGTTTTTTATTTGAGTTACAAAGAAAGTTATACTTGAAACAGAGGCATCATTTGCTACGATAGGGAACTCTGCATTTTTGATATTACAGTCAGTATTCATAAGAGCTATAACAGGAAGATTCATTTTGTGAGCTTCTGTTACAGCGATGTGTTCTTTCTTTGGGTCAATCACAAAAACCGCATCAGGAGTACGAGTGATACCTGTTAGTCCTTGGAAGTTTCTTGTCATATCTTCCATTTCTTTGTCTATTAGAAGTCTTTCTTTCTTTGTGTATTTATCAAGTCCACCCTTTTCCTTTTGATCACGTAGGTCAAGTAACTTGACTATACGCTTCTTTATCTCTGGGAAGTTTGTAAGTGCTCCTCCTACCCAACGTTCCGAAACATAAGGCATCTCTAGTGAAAGAGCAGCTTCCACTATCTGTTGGCGGGCTTCTGCTTTTGTTCCAACGAATAATATTGTTTTACCTGATTGTGCAAGGCTTGTAACTTTCTCTATAGCTTTTTCAAAAAGTTCATAAGTCTTTTCTGTATTTATAATATCAACTCCGTTCTTTGTTGCAAAGATATAAGGAGTAGTTGTTGGATGTCTGCGACTTTTTGAATACCCATAATGAGTACCGTTTTGAAACATTTCTTCTATAACACTGTTTTGTATGTTCATATTATTTTTGTACTAGGTGAGACCTAGCACTTTATGGTTAATTAATGATAATACTTACCGTTTTTAAGCATTCCAGCTTATTTACAAGGTCTTTTTAATAAAAAAGTTCCTCACGGAAAGTAAACGCATAATACCAGAAAAAGCATTATTTTGCAATATCTATGATTATTTATATTTATGTTATTTACCCAGATTTTGCTATCGCATTTTTATGGTAAAGTTGTATAATTTAGGCATATGAGTGTTGAGATGAAAATTCTTGAATATTTGAGCAAGAAGAAATCTATCATTAAATATAAAGGAGTCAGAACTGGTTTTTTAGGGTTGCCTAATTTTGAATATTATAAATACCAAACACTTGCCAACAGATTCTCAATACTTAGTAAAAATGGTTTGATAAGGAAAATGCCGAATGGAGAGTATTTAATAACTTCAAAAGGTATTTCTTTTTTAGAGAGTAAAAAATATTTTTTAGAAAAATTTGATACAAATAAAAAAATAGATTCGCCAAAAGATTTGTTAATTGTCTATGATATTGAAGAGGGTAGAAAAAAAGAAAGAAATTGGTTTCGTTATCATTTAAAAAAGTTTCATTTTGTGATGATCCAGAAAAGTGTTTGGGTTGGACCTTCTCCTTTGCCGAGAGATTTTCAAGATTATTTGAAGGAGATAAAACTAGGAGATAATTTTAAGATATTTAAACTTAGTAGTGATTATAAAATCAAAAAATAAAGGAATAAATTTTACCTATTTTGTGCTATCGCAAATTATGGGTAAAGTTGTTTTATT
>JBBSBU010000069.1:0-2928 GCA_038250975.1 Minisyncoccia bacterium | reverse complement strand
TGCAACAATAATAATTCCTTATTATTCGACAAATATTCTACTTTATTCTTTTATTTGAAATTTAGCCACACACCTTAGAATACACTTAGTGATGAAATAGTCTGACCTTTGAACAAGCCATAAACATATTATATTCATTACATGCTGCTATCACTGTTTTATCTCGTAATGAGCCACCGGGTTGCACAATATATTTTACTCCACTCTGAAATGCCCTATCGATATTATCTCTGAAAGGAAAGAATGCATCGGAACCTAAAGCAACCTGCTACCTAAAATCGTAACAAAACGACTTTAGCATCCTATTCGTTAAATAGAATGGTAGTATCACAGGATTTTTAATCTCTCTACGAGAGCTTTAAACTACTAGGATATAAGCTTTCGCATATAAATCTCGCATGTCTTCCTTCTTCTAATTTTCCAAGAAGCAACAAGCCTTCATTACCTTAGGGCAACAAAATCCTACAAGATTGTGACTGTTAGCCACTCCTCAAATATCAATATCCACCAAAGCCTTTCACTGCGTGTACTTTGGCAGTTCATATACTTAAAGTTATAGGTTCTATGCTATTCCAAGTAATCTCTTCCTAATAATCAACCACAGTGCAGGATTTTCACCTACCTTTCTTTTTATACTTTTATTGATATCATTCCATTTTGACCATTCATTTTTCTTCTCGAATTTTTCTAAATCACTTACCATTTTCTCTTTTAAAATCTTAGGTGTTTTTTCTTTTAGTGTATAACTTCTTCTTCCTATAACCATACCTGCACCATTATGAACTGCCATTCCATATTGATGGCAATATTTATAAAGTCCTATTTTACTAGTAAACTGAGGTTTTACTTTAATTATCTCAATACCACTTCGCCTGCAAGCACTTTCTAGCATAATCAGTAGTTGTCTGTATATAAATTGATGTTTTATTCTTGCAAATTTGCTGTTTACATCTTTATCATGGACAAATTTTAAGTCTTCGACTGCAATACCTACTCCATGTTCTTCTGCCTTTAATACAGCCTGCTTTACAAGTTCACCGCATAAATTTTTACGCCTATCACTTCGAGCATAGGTTAACTCACCACTTTTTAAATAAGTATGCCATTTATAATTACCTTTGTTATCTATCATTGTGAGGGCAAATCCATCTGGATTTGTATCTATACCAATTATTCCATTATGAGCTGTATATAAAGTTTCATATTGTCTTACTATATTTTCTTCAAAGGTTATATGACAATAATATCTGCCTTTTCTTCTTAGCAGTTCAACTTGATAGGCTTCGCCAGTTTCTAAAAATTCTAAAAACATTTGCTTATAGTTTCTTCCGTTGACCTTACCAGTTGTAGTGGATAACTTTTGTGGTAGATAAACTTCAACGCTTACTTTTATCGCTCTATTATTATCACTTTTATCTAAAGTACTAATTTCAAGAAAAGCTTTATTATCTCTCCTTATAATTCTTAAATTCGGATTACCACTTTTGCTCTTATCTCCTCGTGAATAAACTCTATTAGAACGATAATCCTGCCATTCTTCTCTGGATATAAGCCCTTTACATCTTTTTATAAACATTTCTTTTTTCCCAAAAGTTACCGAAGGTATTGTATTAGCATCAATAAAACTTTTAAAATATTGTAGTTTTCTTTGCCTTTTATCTAGCTTTTTAAACAAACTATTTTTCTTCTTAGCTGAAATTATCTTTTTCTTATCATTTAAAATGCTTAATATAGCGTTAGCTTTCTTTTCACAACTATCATAATTCAGCTTAAGAAGTTCCTTTTGACTTACTATTGTTTGTCTGGCATTTTCTACTGCATCTTTACTTTGTCTAATATTTAACCCATATTTAAAAGCAATATTTTTCTCAATATCACCTACCTTTTTACCTTCTAGTAGACGTTTAAAGGAATATCTCACAGCACTACAAAATACAAGCATTAATTTATTTATAATATTTATATTTTCTTCATCCATATTAATTAGAAGAGCTTGCATTGTTACTTTCACTATTTTCGCTCCTTTCTTCTTCAAGTTCAGTGATAACTCTTTTAAGCCTTTTACCACCTCTTGCGCCATACAACCTGGCGGAAAAACAAGTAACAATACTAATTAAATCCTTTACCATTTCTTCATTATGTTCTAACTTTTCTTTCTGCTCTACTGCCTCAATTTCAACTCCATTATACTTACCAAACTCCTTTAAATAGTTAAATCCAAATCGGGCCAACCTATCGGTATACTCTACTACTATACAATCAGCTTCTTCTATTCCTCTGAACATTTTCGCAAGCTCTCGCCTATTATCATTTAATCCACTTGCTATTTCTTCATAGATATAAAGAATATTGTATCCTTTTTCCACACAGTACTCGGTGAGTCTTTCCTTTTGCCTTTGTAAATTTCCACTATTCGCTTGCTTTTTTGTGGACACTCTGCAGTATACAAAAACGTTTTTACTTATTTCTTTAGTTTTAATGCCTTCGCCTAGAAAGCTCTCTATATCCTCAATTCTAAACCGTCTATGGTTACCTGCAGTTCTATAGGATTTAATTTTATTTTCATTAGTCCATATTTTCAGTGTTTTAGTTGTTACCCCTAACATATCACTTGCTTGTGCTATACCAATTAATCTACTCATTATAAGTTCATCTCCTTATAATTAGTATGCGGAAAATGATAACTTTTATACTGAATTATGTTACTTTGTGTTATAAAATGTTACCTTTAAAATCAACTGTTGTTACCTCCAAAATAAAATTAAACAAAAAACCGCCTGGGTAAATATTAAACTTACCCAGGCGGTCGATATCTTTCATAAATCATGCTCCCTTGAGTGAACCCCACTTCCGCCAGTTACATGATTAACTTACTAATTTTTACTAAATTATAGCCTATTTATACTGTTAAGTCAAACCTTCCTAAGC
>JBBSBU010000068.1:0-2959 GCA_038250975.1 Minisyncoccia bacterium | reverse complement strand
GGGGAACTTTCTTTTAGTGTGAAGTCATTATCCATAATAGGATCTGATGTTTTGATAAAAGACCCAAAGTTAACGTTCGATGTAAGTATTAAAGGAAGGCAACCGTCTTTAGGTTCTACTTATTCTGAAGTAAATAATTCTGTGAAGAAAATTGTAAAGATTCTATCAGATTTCCAAATTGCTTCATCTGCTTCTTATAACTCCGGATCTATGCCTCCAAAAGCTGAAACGGAAACAAAATACAATATAATTTGGACATTATCGAATTCAACTAATGACATATCGAATGCTGTTTCGAGTACCTACTTACCAGTCTATGTGAAGTGGATAGGTAATAATTCACCAAGAGAGAATATAACTTATAATGATATTACTCGTGAAGTAGTTTGGAATATAGGTACCGTTCGATCAAATACAGGTAGTAGCTATAATAGAGAAGTAAACTTTACGGTATCACTTACACCATCCTTATCACAAGTTGGAAGTATCCCTCAGCTTACTAAGGACGTGTCCTTAACAGGTACGGATAACTTTACAGGAACTAATATAAGCATAAAAAGAGGATCAACAAATACACTACTTTCAAATGATCCGAACTTTCAATCTGGACAAGAACGTGTTATACAATAATAATATGAAAGAAAAAGATGAAAAATTAATGGAGAAGATTATATCACTTTGTAAAAGAAGGGGATTTATCTATCCTGGAAGCGAGATATATGGAGGATTAGCTGGGACTTTTGATTATGGGCCATTGGGGTCTTTGCTCAAAAAAAACATAGAAGATTCTTGGATAAAATACTTTGTACAAAGTAGGGAGAATATTTATATGATAGACACTCCTATACTTATGCATCCAAGAGTTTGGGATGCATCAGGTCATACAACTGAATTCATAGACCCTCTTGTTGATGACATGAAAACAAATAAAAGATATAGAGCTGATCACTTACTAGAGGAAGCCGGAATAAATGCTGAAAAACTTACGATTGATGAGATGGATAAGAAAATAAAAGAGCTTGGTCTTAAAAGTCCTGAGGGTAACCCTCTTTCAGATGTAAGAAGGTTTAACCTTATGCTTGAGACAAAAATGGGAGCAGTGGAACAGACTTCTGTGTCTACATTCTTACGCCCAGAAGAGGCTCAAAGTATGTTTATAAACTTTAAGAATGTACTGCAATCTTTATCTCCTAAAGTACCTTTTGGTATTGCTCAGATTGGTAAAGCTTTCAGGAATGAGATCACTCCTCGTGATTTTATTTACAGACTTCGTGAATTTGAAATAATGGAATTTGAATATTTTATACATCCAAGTGCCCCTTGGGAGGCCTACTTTGATGATTTTCTGCTTCAACAAAAAGAATGGCTTTCAAAAATTGGAGTGAATACTTCAAAGCTTCATGCTCTTGAACATCCTGATACAGCAAGAGCTCACTACAGTAGAAAGACTGTTGACTTAGAATTTGAATACCCATTTGGGACAAAAGAACTTACGGGCCTTTCTCATAGAGGTGACTTTGATTTGAAAAGACATCAAGAATTCTCAGGTGAGTCTATGTTTATGTTGGATGATAAAACTGGGGAGAAATTTATTCCTCACGTTATTGAACCAACAATCAGTGTCGACCGGGCAATTCTTGCTCTTCTTTGCTCCGCTTACAGAGAAGAAGGAGAAGGCGAAGATGTCAGAGTTTATTTGAAGTTCCCTCCATTTGTTGCTCCTTATATAGCGTGCGTGTCTCCCTTACTTAAGAATAAGCCAGAGCTTGCGTCTTACGCAAAGACAGTCTTTAATGACTTAAAGAAAGAATTTGGTTGGATTGTCTGGGATGATAATGGTAACATCGGCAAGCGTTATAGAAGACAAGACGAAATAGGCACACCTTGGTGTATAGTTGTGGATTTTGATACTCTTGCAGACGATGCAGTTACAATCAGAAATCGCAACACAGGTACTCAAGAGAGGGTAAAAAAAGAAGAAGTTATAAATTATATTAAAGAAAAGTTAAACTAAAAAGCTAAAAATCTTCCCTGGACCTGCGTCAGGGGAGATTTTTTGAATCTTTAAAATGTGATATCATACATTTATGATAAAAGCCAAAAAGAAAGTATATAAGAATGGATTAAGGGTTGTGACAGTACCGATGAAGGATAACCCTACTGTTACGGTTCTTGTACTTGTTGGGACAGGAAGCGATTATGAGCCCAAAGAAATAAACGGAATCTCTCACTTTTTAGAGCATATGTGTTTTAAGGGGACAGTTAAAAGACCGTCAGTAAAGATTATTGCTCACGAGCTAGATACTTTAGGATGTCAGTATAATGCATTCACTAGCACTGAGTATACTGGGTACTATGCTAAAGGAGATGCAAAGAATTTTAAACAAATGTTTGATGTGGTTTCTGATATTTATTTAAATTCAACATTCCCTGATTCAGAAATGCAGAAAGAAAAAGGGGTGATAATAGAAGAGATAAATATGTATGAAGATATGCCAGCAAGTCATGTGCAAGATTTATTTACAGAAGTTCTTTATGGAGATCAGCCTGCAGGAAGAAGTACTTTAGGTACAAAGAAGAACATAGAGAGTATGGTTAGAGATAATTTTATTGAATACAAGAAATCTCACTATGTAGCAGAGAATACAGTGGTGGTAGTGTCAGGGAATATTAAAAACGAAGAAGTTTATGCTGAAGTCAATAAATATTTCAAAGATGTTTCAGTAAGTAAAAAAGGGAAGAAGCCAAAAACAAAAGATACACAGATAAAACCAACAGTATTAATAGAGAATAAAGAGACAGATCAGACTCACTTTGTGTTAGGAGTTAGAACTTTTGGTATCTTTGACAAGAGAAACACAGCACTCTCTTTACTTGGTGCTGTGCTTGGAGCTGGAATGAGTTCGAGACTTTTTACAAAGCTTCGTGAGGAGATGGGAGTTGCCTACTATGTCCGTGC
>JBBSBU010000067.1:0-2995 GCA_038250975.1 Minisyncoccia bacterium | reverse complement strand
CCACAAGGAGGAGTCTCTAGTTTTGCAAGAAAATTCAGTAACTATTTTGACAAGAAAAACACCAACATTGAACTCGTTTCTTTGCTTTTTTCAAATAATGTTACTAGCAAAAAGATTTACATCAAAGAAACAAAAGGAAATCACAATTACTATGAACTATACTATCCTCGACAAAGACTTCTTAAGAGTTATCAAAAGAAACATACAAAAAAGGAATATACTTCATTTTTAGATCCTTGGCTGAAAGCAGTAAACAGTGTTTTCGAAAAGGTAAATCCAGATGTTGTGTTCTTAAACGGCTTCAGCCTTTCTAATTGGTTGATACTAGAGACAGCCCATAAAAGAAAAATACCCATCATCATCCAACATGCAGGTATTTGGAAGAAGGAATTGTCTGTGTCGCAAAGTCATTTCTCTCCTTCCATAAGAAATATATTCTCGAGTTATGAGAAAGAGGTTTACAAAAAAGCATCACAACTAATATTTTTAAACGATTTTAGTCGAGATGTATTCTTCTCTATCCATAACATAAAAAAGAACATACAGTCTCTTGCCAAAACTTCTATTATTTCTCTCCCTATAGATATAAAGAATTTTAGCAAAATAAAAATTCCAAGTAAAAAAATATATAAAGTAGGAGTTGTCGCAAGATGGGACCGAATAAAGAATCATGACGCAATACTTCGACTTGCAAAATATATAAAGAAAAGTGATATATCGATCGACTTAAATGTCGTAACGTCTTGGGGCTCAAATAAAATGACAGATTACAAAAAAAAGTATTCTTCATTTGTAAATATCATAAAGCCAATGCCACCACAGAAACTTAAAAGTTTTTATAAATCTCAAGATATCATAATGATTCCATCGAGGTTTGATGTGTCACCTACTGTGCTCATGGAAGCTCTGTCGTGTGGTAAACCCTTAATAATCTCTAACCACGTCGGGTGGGTTTCTGATTTTAAACAATTTAAAATAGATAAATTAATAATAGAAACAACAGCAAGTGGGAAAAGGATATATGATACAATAATAGAACTAGTAAAGGATAAGGAGTCTTATATTAAAAAGTTAAAAGAATTCCAAAAGAAAATTATTAACAATAATAATGAAAGTAAAGTATTTGAGGAATACAACAAAGTCTTCAAAAAAATATACAAAAATAATGCCAATGCAAAATAAAAAATTAAATATAGCTCAGATTGCACCCTCAAGTATTCCTATTTCTCCAAAAGAAAATAAGGCTATCTATTCACATATAGCAAACCTTGTAGATGAATTTATAGAAAAAAAACATAACGTCACACTGTTCGGTAATCCAAAATCAGAAGTTAAGGGTGAAATAGTCGGCTCAGTATTTAATAATAATGATGATGTAAAAAATAAAGACACTCTACTTCGATATGAACAGTGGGGTCTTCTCTCTGATTGTTATTTAGCAGCTCAACAAGGACAATTTGATATTATACACAGCCACCTTACTGTTATGACGGGATTCTTTTCTAGAACAGAAAAAGTTACTCCAACTCTCATTTCTATACACTCACCGATAGAAAACTGGATGAAGCCTATACTACTAAAGCATAAAGATGAAAAATATATCTCATTCTCGCTTGCACAAAGGAAGCAACTTCCAGAGCTAAACTGGTACGCAAACATTTACCATGGAGTTGATACAAAAATGTTTGAATTTGAAGAGAATGCAGATGATTATGCATTATTCTTGGGGCGTATAACTCATGACAAGGGAGCACACATAGCTATAAATGCTTGTAAGGAAGCTAAAATACCACTTAGAATTGCAGGTAGGAGCTATAGCACTGAAAGCTATTGGCACGAAAAGATAGAGCCTAATATTAACGGGGGTGACGTAAGATTTTTCGGAGAAGTTTCTCTTGAGGAAAAGATACCTCTACTCCAAAAAGCCAAAGTAGTTGTCTTCCCTACTTTATATCAAGAAGCATTTGGATATGTTCTCATAGAAGCTATGTCTTGTGGTACCCCCATTATTGCTTTCGGGAATGGATCCATACCAGAGATAATCAAAGATGGTGTGACTGGTTTTATTGTAAACAGCGAAGAGGAAATGATAGAAGCGTTAAGGAAAATAGATACCATCGACAGAAAGAAGGTCAGGAATAGAGCTGAACAATTCTTCAGCCTAAAACAAATGATATTAAACTACGAAAGTGTTTACAGAAGAGTTGTTCAAGAAGCGAAATTCAAGAAAGATAAAAAGAGTCTTTAAAAATAAAAAAAACCAAATAATAAAAGCAGTTACAATAGGTAACTGCTTTAAATTTAAAATAAACACTCACTACTAAAGTTGAAGTGCCCACATTTTTCTAATTTCTTTCTCAACTAATTGAGAATTTTTTGTATAAATTACAAATTCTCTACTCCACTCCACCTTACGAGCCCCATTATTTTCGATAACAGGATGGTAACCTCCACAGTTACAGTGTATCGCATAAGGAATAGAGTCACTTCCACGAAGGATTCCATTCGCTAGACAAAACTTTGGTTTTTCTTTGGAATCACCTGTATATAAAACAGGCTGACTGGGTCTGGTTTTCTTTTCATTGAATAATCTAAAAAGGTATCGATCCGAATTGTAACTTTCAAGATACTTCTTTTCAGATTGACTTAAATCACTTGAATTCATAAACATAAAATTTCCTCCTATTAGTTTAATTAAAAAATTAATTATTTATTTTATTTTTATAAAGAACATCTACACAAAGAGCAAAACCAGCTTTCGTTTGAAAGCTGGTTTCTAGTAATAAAAAAGAAGTAGTTTATTAACAAAAATCAACTTTCAAATTGAAAGTATAAATATAGAAACTTCCCCAGAAGCTCTTATTTATATCGTGATTTTTGCTAATGTTTAACATATTTATATATTTACATTTTTGATTTTAAAAGTCAAATAGGCCGGAAGCGAAGCTTCCGGCCTATTTGACTAACTTCTTATCTATTTTGCCATTCTTTTTCT
>JBBSBU010000066.1:0-3013 GCA_038250975.1 Minisyncoccia bacterium | reverse complement strand
TAAATGAGTATAAAAAAGGAAACACTCCCAACCCTGATGTTATGTGCAATCGCGAAGTTAAATTCGGAGTATTTTGGGATTTTGCGAAAGCGAATGGTGCTGACTACATTGCAACAGGGCATTATGCGCAAATTTCCCGTAGGTCTGACATATGGAAAGGAAAGGCTATAGATAAGACTTACGAGAAATATAAAGAAATATTTTTATTAAAAAAAAGCCCCGACAGTTCCAAAGATCAAGTTTATTTCTTATGGACTCTTACTCAAGATGATTTATCTCATACTATTTTTCCAATTGGTCATTTGAAAAAAACTGAAATAAGAAAGTTAGCTTTAAAGTATAATCTTCCCACAGCTACAAAGAAAGATAGTCAGGGTGTATGTTTTCTTGGACCCTTAGATATGAAAGATTTTTTAAAGCATTATATTAAAACTCAAAAAGGTGATGTTTTAAATGAGAATGGAGAAGTTGTTGGATTCCACGATGGAGCAATGTTTTTAACTCTTGGTGAAAGACATGGTTTTACTATTACCAACAAAACAAATAAGAGTGAACCATTATATGTAACATCTAAAAATATAGGGGAAAATACAATAATAGTTTCCTCTAGGAAAGGAATAAAGGATATCTCTAATGGGAAAGAAGTACGGTGTATAAATGCAAATTGGATAGAAAGTATACCAAAGAAAGGGAAGATGTATACTGCGCAGATTAGATATCACGGAGAGTTATTTCCTTGTAAGATTGAAGTGCAAGAAGAAAGTAAAGCTAAAATAATTTTTAAGAAGGATGTCTTAGTCGATAAAGGTCAATCTGTAGTTATTTATGATGGTAATAATTGTTTAGGTGGCTGTGTTACTGCCTAATTTTATTGATTGTGTTATAATAGAATCATATGGAAAATTTTCTTAATATAAGCACTTTAGATATTGTTATTAGATTGTTCGGAGCTTTATTCTTAGGAATGATGATAGGTACTGAACGTGTTTGGGCACGCAAAACTGCAGGTATGCGCACTTATGCTTTCGTTTCTATGGGAGCTGCTTTGTTTATGTTAGTTTCCCAATTTATTACTATAAAATATGCAGGCATTGGTGGTTTTGATCCTACAAGAATGGCTGCACAAATAGTTGTTGGTATTGGATTTCTAGGAGCAGGTTCGATAATGCTTCAAGGTTCTCAGCTTAAAGGTCTTAACACAGCAAGTGGATTATGGGTTGTTGCTGGGATTGGCATGGCTTGTGGATTAGGATTATTCAATTTAGCAATTATTGCAAGCGTATTTACTTTATTTATATTTGTAGCACTTTGGTTTATAGAGAAAAAAATCAAAAAAAGTAAATATTACATAGAAAACGTGATCGAAGATTTAGATAAATAACATAAAATGATTATGTGGAGGGAAAGCCCCGCTATGTGACGGGGCTTTTCTGTTTAGTATTTTTAGTATAATATATGCATATATGCAATCAAATGAAATACGTGAAAAGTTTCTTAAATTTTTCGAAAATCGTGGACACAAGATAATACCGTCAGCATCTCTTATTCCTGAGAATGATCCCTCAGTTCTTTTTAATACAGCTGGAATGCAACCAATTGTTCCTTATCTTTTAGGTCAGAAGCATCCTATGGGTACAAGATTAGTAGATATCCAGAAATGCGTCCGAACAGGAGATATAGATGATGTAGGTGATAATAGGCATCTAACATTTTTTGAAATGCTTGGGAATTGGTCATTTGGAGATTATTTCAAACCAGATGCTATCAAATGGAGTTTTGAATTTTTAACTAACGAAGAAGAAGGATTAGGCTTAGACATAAATAGAATTTATGTGACAGTTTTTGAAGGTGATGAAAATGCTTCACGTGACGAAGAAGCCGCAGGTATTTGGAAGAATTATCTTCCTGAAAATCGGATATACTATTTATCTGCTAAGAATAACTGGTGGAGCGCAGGAGAAAATGGTCCTTGTGGTCCTGATACTGAGATATTTTATGATACAAATGAAGTTGCTCTTGGTGACATGACTCACGATGAATTTGTGAAAGCAGATGATGAAGGAAGAGTGATTGAGGTATGGAACAATGTTTTTATGCAATATGAGAAAGCTGATGGAAAAGTTATTGGTAAGCTTGCTAAACATAATGTAGATACAGGTATGGGACTTGAAAGAATCACGATGGTGTCACAAGGAGGTAAGACAGTTTTTGACACGGATTTATTCATACCGATTTTAAATGAAATAGAAAAATTATCTGATGCTCATGATGAAAAAGTAGGAAGGATAATCGCGGATCATTTAAGAACTGCCGTATTTATGATAGCAGATGGTGTTTTACCTTCTAATACTGACAGAGGATATGTTTTAAGAAGAATTTTAAGAAGGCTTATTCGTTATGGTCAATCTATTACTATGGAAAATGATTATGTTGGATTAGTTAATGCAATTGATCAAAAGTATGGTGATTTTTATTCAGAAATACATATTAATAAAGATAATATTGTAAATGAATTACAGAAAGAATTTGATAAATTTATTAAAACACTTAAGACTGGATTAAAGAAAATACAAGAATTATTTAAAAAAGAAGACAATATCAATACTTTTGGTTTAAATGATAGTGTTTTGTTTGATCTTTACCAGACAGATGGTTTTCCTATTGAGCTAAGTATTGAAGAAATAAATAAGGAAAGAGCAAAGAGAGGACTTGTAGCTATGGATTATGAATTAGTAGGTAATTATTTTACTGCCTTTAATAAGAAGCTCGAAGAACACCAAGACTTATCACGCACTGCATCAGCAGGGATGTTTAAAGGTGGACTTGCTAATCATAGTGAGAAGACAACAAGACTTCATACTGCTCATCATTTACTTCTTTCTGCATTACAAGAAATTGTAAGTCCTGATATAAAGCAAAGAGGAAGTAATATTACTGAAGAGAGACTTCGTATTGATTTTGCATGTGATCATAAACTAACAGATGAAGAAAAGAAAAATGTTGAAGATTGGGT